>NZ_JAFMPL010000149.1:0-14713 GCF_019038455.1 Nocardia noduli | reverse complement strand
CTCCCAACCCTCCCTTTTGTGGTCATCTCTTCCCCTTGTGGTCTCCCTCCCCTCCTTGTGGTCATCTCTTGTCCTTTGTCTCTTTGTGTTTTGTGTTGTCTGCTGCCTTGCCCGGCCGACACTCTCTAGAAACAGCGAAGCGCTAGAGAGTGTCGGCCGGGCAAGGCAGCAGACGGCGCAAAACACCCTGCTCAAACGCAGTTTGAGCAGAACATGCCGGGATAGTGCCGGGACTTCAAAATCCCGGCACAGTCCCGGCACTATCCCGGCAGAGTCCCGGCACAGTCCCGGCACTTGTAACCGTCCGGTCGTCCGGGGCAGGCTGTCGATCGCGGACATCAGGCGGACAACACCATCGCCGCAGGCACGGCGACGGCTGTGCTCTTCTAGCCTGTTTTCGAGGTGGCGAGGCGCGTGCACTGAGGACGCGTTTCGCTCCGGAAGGCTCAATGGCTGTGTCACCTCTGGCCGCTTTGACGGCTTGATGCAAAGCGCCACTCGGCTGACTGGGGCGGCCTGACCGCTTCAACAGGCCTGTAGCGCTAGAACGCTCATGCGATGAGCCCGGGAGGTCGCCACCTCTCAGACACACCACACTGAGGGTGAGGATCGGATGGACCTGTGGGCAGGAGTGGATGCCGGAAAGTCCGCTCACCACTGTGTGGTGATCGACGCCGAGGGTCGGCAACTGCTGTCGGTTCGCGTCGCGAACGACGAGTCCGAAATCCTGGCGCTGATCGAAGCCGTTCACGATCTCGATTACGCGCCGCAGATCCAGTGGGCTACCGACATGAGCCGTGGGGTGGCTTCGTTGCTGATCGCCATCCTTCTCAAGCAACGCCAACAGGTCGTCTACCTACCTGGTCACATGTTCTTTCACGCCGCCGCGGTGTATCCGGGCGAGACCAAAACTGATGCTCGAGACGCCTTCATCATCGCTGACCACGCTCGAATGCGAACCGATCTGCGTCCGATACGGAAGACCGATGAGGTTACCGCCCAGCTGCGCATCCTCGTCGTTCGGCGGTCGATCGTGGCACGCGACCGGACACGCGTCATCAATCGTCTCCGCAATCAACTCCTCGAGTACTTTCCCGCCCTCGAGGCGGCTTTCGACTACAGCAGAACCAAGAGCGCCCTCGTCCTGCTCACCGGCTACCAGACCCCTCAGGAAATTCGAGATCTGGGCGTGAGCCGGTTGGAGGACTGGCTGCGGCAGCAGAATGTCCGCAATCCAGCGACGATGGCGTCCAAGGCAGTCACCGCAGCGAAGGCACAACGAACAGTGGTCCCGGGCCAGCAGATATTCGCGATGATGGTCGCTGCTCTGGCACGGCAGATCCTGGCGCTCGAAGCCGAGATAGCGACGTTGGAAAACACCATCGCAGCACGCTTCGACCAGCATCGCCACGCGAAGATCATCTTGAGCATGCCTGGTTTCGGTCCGACTTTGGCCGCAGAGCTTCTCGCATCCGCCGGCGGTGACCTCCTCGCCTACGGGACCGTCGACCGGCTCGCCGGGGCCTGCGGTCTGGCACCGGTATCCCGGGACTCTGGGAACCGCAGCGGAAACCGCAGGCGCCCCCGGAAATATGACCGACGTATGCTTCGCGCCTGCTACATGGCGGCAGCGATCTCCCTCGCCCACGACGATAAGTCGCTCGCCTTCTACCAGCGGAAACGGAGTGAAGGAAAGCTCCATTCGCAGGCCGTTCTGGCGCTGGCACGTCGCCGTCTCAACGTCATGTGGGCGATGGTCAGGGACAACACCGTCTACCAACGACCCGAATCGTCCCCTGCCCATATCGACATACCGTCCCAACTCTGACGGGCCGGTGCCGAAGCCACGAAGCCCTGGCTGCCCCGCCTCTCGGGCAGAACCCACCTATTTACCGACATCCGCCGATACCCTGAATTAAGTACGGCGCGTCAAGTTTTGGGGATTTCAGGGGGTTTCCATGCCAGTCGACGGACCCGTGCCCTGGCCGCTGGTGGAGCACACCGCAGCCAAGCACAACATCTACAACAGGTATCTGCATCGCTGGTTTCCGATCATCCTCAGCGACGACTCGTGGAACGAAGCCACCTACGCCGAAGGATTCTCCGGACCCGGAATCTACGCAGCCGGCGAGGACGGGTCACCGATCATCGCGGTCCGGGCCTTCGCCGAGGAGGTCTCGAACCTGTCGAAGAAGGCGAAGTTCCTGTTCATCGATGACGACCAACGTTGCGTCACGATGCTCACCGAGCAGCTCACCCGCGCGTTTCCACAGCGGCCGCGGAGCCTGGGCATGATGCCGGTGGTGATCCGCAAGGGTAAAAGCGAAGACCTGCTCGAACGCGAATTGGACGACCTCGGTGCATGGGGTGCGCCGATTCTGGCGGTCCTGGACTCGTGGGGAAATGCGCCGGTGCCCTACAGCTTTCTGCAGCGCATCGCCGACAACCCGGGCTCGGAGGTGATCGTGACGTTCAAGCCACAGCATTTCGTGCGTTTCGTCGACGACCTCGGCGACGGCGCCGATGACGTGTTCGGCGGCGACCGCACCTGGCGGCAAGCCTCCAGCCTGCCCAGCAGCGAGAAACGCCAGTTCATCCTCACCTGCTACCGCAACGCGCTCAAGACCGCCGGATTTCGGTACCTGCTCGACTTCGAACTGGTCGACCGCCGCGGCGACGCCCTCTACCTGGTCTTCGGCACCAACCACCGCCGCGGCCTGGAAAAGATGAAAGACAGCCTCTGGGAAGTCGACAAAGTCTTCGGTATCGGCTTTCGCGACCCCCGCGACAGCCAACTGGAAACCCTGTTCGAGTTCACCGACCCCGAACTCAATCCCCTCTCACGACTACTCCGCGAACGCCTCCACACCCACGGACCCACGCTGGTAAACGACCTGTGCGACTTCGCCCTGTTCGACACCGTATTCCGACCACAACACGTGATCGACGCTCTGCGCCCGCTCGTCCGTTCCGGTGTGGCTGTACTCGATGACGGGACACGACAAATCCGACGCCGGTCACTCATAGGGCTGGCCCCGAACACACAGGGCGCCACGCCACGCTGATCGGCTCGGCCCGCGACCTCACCCGTACAACGGAAAAGGGCCTCTGCCGAAGCGGCAGAGGCCCATTTGCGTTGCAGGTCAAACGATCAGGGTGGGCATGGCATCGTAGATCTGCCCGTCGAGTTCACGGCCCCTCGCCTTCGGTGTGCGACCACCCCACTGCTTGAAGAAAAACGGCACCTGTGCCTCGCGGCAGGTATCGCGGATATCCCGCACCCAGTCCGGATCCATCCGGCGGTGACCCGGGCCGGATTCCCCGCCCGCGATGACCCATCCGATGCCGTCGAGCTTCAAACCCTCCAACGGACCCAGGAGCGGTTCGCAGGACAGGAACCGCACCGCGGCTGGTACTTCCCGCAGGTGATCGACTCGATCCAGGGTATCGGCGTTCTCCACCGATACCCCCATCCACACGTTCGCCGGCCACTGCAACCCGCCGGCGAGGCGTTTGAGCCGCAGCGAGCGTTTCGTCAGCACCTGGTAGGTGTGCTGCGGGGTCTCGCGCATCACGTCGAACACATCCCGGATGAACCCGACCGGGACCTTGGCGTGGAACAGATCCGACATCGAATTGACGAACACCACCCGCGGCGCCCGCCACCGCCGCGGCACCTCCAACGCATCCGGATGGATCGTCACCCCGAACCCCGGACCCGACGTACGCGGATCACCATCGCGCTGATACTTCGCCGTCCCCATCAACTTCAACCGCTTGGCCAACACCATCGCATAGCAGTGATCACACCCCGCCGAGACCCGGTCGCAGCCGGTGACCGGGTTCCACGTCGCCTCGGTCCACTCGATAGCTGATTTGTCCGACATCTCACCACCACCTCCCCTGTCCCGTCGACACTACGTCGACCTCTCCTGTATTCGTGGCCGGATCAGATTCGTCTCGTGACAGTTCACTCAGCATGAATCGCCCTCCGCGACAGCCTCGGTGTGTTCCTGAGCCGCGGCCAAGGTCCGGGTCACCGCGGACTTACTCACCTCGATCCGCTCAGCGATCTGCGCGTGCGACCATCCCTGCTCGTACTTCAAACGCAGAATCGTCGCCACCGTTTCCGGATCACGACGCCCCGCCGGATCCGAACCACACACCCGCTCGGCCACCGTGACCCACCGGTCCACGGTATGGGTCTGCTCGGTGCGCAGCCGGTGCGGTAGCTCCTCGATCCGGTCCGCAGCCCCGATTTCCAACTCTCGATGATCGGCGGGAGCGGCGAGTTGCTCGGTGCTGGAGCGGGTCTCGGTGTGGATCTCGCGCACCGACACGGTGCGTACCGGATCAGGGGTGCGCACCGGTTCCGGGTCGGTGCGCACCACCGGTTCGGGGTCGGTGCGGTCGGTGCGCGCGAGCACCAACAGCGCGACGGTGGCCTGTCCGATGGCGCCGTCGATGATCAGCGGGAAAAGGAACGCCAGATGTTCGCTCATCCCCACCTGTATCGACAACTCCCGCAACGCGTCGAACGAGAGCCGGAACGCGATCGCCGCAATGGCCGCTGTCAGCCCGACAACCGCCCAATACGCGAGGCGGGCCTTGTTCTGGGCGCGGACGAGCAGTCCGACGCCATGGGTTGCCGCAAGTAGCGCGATCGGTGGAAAGGAAGCGACGAACGCCGCGACCCACTCCTTTCCGGCCGGTGCGTTGAGCCAAGCGTGCACGATGTTGCCCGCGATCGACATGGCCGCGACGAGCAAGAGTTCGCCCCAGAAGAACCGGATGGCAGAGGTTTCCTCTCTCGTCCGCGCACCGGGGGATTCGGGCGGTGGTGCGTTGCGGTGCGCGATATCAGTGCTGCGCACCGCCTGCGCACCGGTCTGATTCGTGGTCATGATTCGGGTCTCCTCTCGGTTCGCGTGATCGATGCGCAGGCGGTGCTCGGTCACCGGCTACGGATCCGCTGCTGCTGCCCGCGGTTCACGGGCGCGGACCGAAACCGGGCATTCTGAGCCCGATCCAGGTACTTGACGGGTTCCAGATCGGCGAGGTCGTATCCGGCGTCGAAATGGTCGGAAAGGTCTTTGCCGTCACGGGCCTGGAGCACCCGCACCTCCCCCACGCACTCGGCGAGGGAATCGGCGACCTTGGCGGCGTGGCGGTATCCGGGGCGGTCGCGGTCGGCGACCACGATCACCCGCGCCGCACCGGCCAGCCAACGGGCGTGCTCGGCGGTCCAGGAACCGGCGCCCATCGCGTTGCAGGTCGCGATCTGCCCCGCCTGGTTGGCGCGTTGAACGTCCTTCTCCCCCTCACACACATAGATCTCGCGGCCGGTGTCGAGTGCTTCGCGAATGTCGGCGAGCTTCCACGGGATCGGCGCGAAACCGGTCTTCTCCCATTCGGTTCCGGTCCAATGCGCCTGCCAGAAGGACTTGGCGTAGCCGTGTTCGTGCGGGGTCCGCACCCTGTGCACGGCACCCTCGACCCGGCCGTTGGGCCAGCGGTAGATGTAGGAATCCACCGTCTCCGGACGCCCCGTCTGCACTCCCAAGTCCGGCTTGCTGAGGATCGGGAAATGGGCGGCGAGGATCGCCTTCTCGACCGGGGACACCACCTGCCCCGCCGACTTCGACGCCGCTCCAGGTTGCGGGCGGGCGGGCCGCCCGCCGGTCCCGAAGGACCGGCGAGCAGAACCATTGGATGTCGTCGTGCTGGTGCGGGTGTTGTTGGTGCTCGCCGTGTTTCGGGTGCGTTCAGGCAAGCGGTCGAACATGTCCCGGACTCGTAGCCCGATGCGTGTCACGACTTCTTCGTCGTCGCATCTGGCCCAGCAGCGCACGATGGTGCGTTCCTGAGCGGCGTCGTAGCGGACCCCAAGAGAGGGGTTGTGGTGCTGTCCGTCGTCTTCGTGGACCGGGCACAGGTAGTTGGTCCACTGCTCGGGCGAGCGGGGGTACCGCGGCGGTCCCATCTTGCGGGTGAGGGCGTCGGTGACGATCTCATACGATCGGCCCTGCTGATGGCGAGCGTCCATCGACGGTTCACCGACCCCGTTGCGGACGCTGACGCGGGCGGGGCCGGTCGTTGCCGGTCAACTCCCGCGCCTGCTCTTGACTGCGCAGCTGCACATCGGTCAACTCCGTCAACCCGGTCTGGTGTTCGCGGTTGAAGGCGACGTTGTCCATGAACCGGGCCATCGTGTCGGGTGTGCGCTGCCAGTCGTGCTCGGCGTCTTCGAGATAGGCCCAGTGCTCGGCGTGCGGGCCGTCCTCCCAGCGTCGCGCGATCTCCCCACGCTGGGAGTCGATACGGTCGATCTCGGCTTCGCTGCTCACCTCGAACATGTCACGCCCGAGCCGATAGAACATCTCGAATTCGGCGCGCATGTGGTCTTCGTGTTCGGCATGCATGATCAGCGGCTCCGTTCGATCCCGTTGCGGCGGTGACCGTTACGCTCCGGCCGCAGCTCGTCCTGCTCGGGCTGCCAGCCCTGGGTGTGCTCGGGCTGGCGGGCCGCGGCGGCGTCGTACTCGGTCCAGTACTGCTCGGCGCCCTCGGCGGCCCACCAGCGGGCCAGCTCGTCGGCGTTGTCGGTACCGTCGGTGAACCGACCCCAATCCACCTGCCCCAGATCACGTTTCGCGACCTCGGGATGATCGGGCAGGTCGGCGAGGGATTCGGCCATGTTCCGGCCGACCGTCTCGTTCCACTCCGCTACCGCCTGCTCGTGCGCCTGCTCCCGCTCACGGTCGTCGGGATGCTCGTCGTCCCGGTCCTGCTGGTCGACGCGTTCGCGGCTGCCGAACCGCTCCCGCTCCGGAGTCGACCGGGCGAGCTTGCGCACCGCCTCGTCGCGTTCGGCCTTGAACCGGTCACGCTCGCGGCGGGCCTGGTCACGCTCGCCCTCGATGTGGCGCACGTGTTCGGCGACTCCGGGCGAGAGTTGCGGGCCGGTGGTGCGGTCGCGGACTTCGCCGATCTCGGCGGCGAGACGCTGGTTACGGGTCTTCAAGGCCGCGACCTGGGATTCGGCGGTATCGAACCGGCGCCGGATCTCGTCCCGTTCACCGGTGACCGCGTCCAGGCCGCGTTGCAGCATCTGCACCCGCGAACCGAGCCGGTCCCGATCGGCCTGGAGGTCGGCGAGTTGCTGTTCGACCGCGGCCAACCTATCCGGCTCGACCGCAACCCCTCCCTTATGGTCCCGCTCGGTCAGGTCGGGAGGCGGCGGGGTCGGCTGCTCGACACCACCGATACGCGTGGCCTGGGTCCGACGCATTTCGGCGAGTCCCCCGGCCAGCTGCTCGCGGACTTCGTCGGGGGTGCCAGCGGCGAGGTATTCCGGGACGGGCTGCCCGTTGTGCCACGCCGCGGCCGATACCTCGGTTCCGGGCTTGATCTGCAACCCTTCGACGGTGTCGGAGGCCCACTGTGCGGACTCGATACCGTCGCGGTGCCAATCCCGTTCCACCGACACCGTGTCCGGACCGACGCTCTCGGGCCGGTGGTAGCGCACCGTGGTCTCCCACACCCGTTCCGGATCCATCCCACGCTGCGGTTCGGGATCGCGCGGACCGACCGCCTCCACCACATCCGACGTCTCGACGCCTGTCTCGTACTGCCTCCGCTCGACGTCCTGCCGCTGGGGTCGGGGGCGTAACTGCTCGGTGTAGGTGTCGGCGCCGAGTACCCGGGCGACCTGCGCCCGATACTTCAACGCCTCGATCCCCCGGACCTTGTGCGCCTTCTTGAACAGTCGGCCCGGCTCGAACCGCGGGAACGTCGTCGCGGCATCGAGGCCGTCCAGGGCGATCCCGCGTTCGGTCACGGTCAGTCGGTCGTTGACCGCGATGCGATTGCGCAGGTTGTTCGCGTGCTCGGTCAGGATCTGGTGGTCACGGTAGCGGCGTTCGTGATCCACACTCGGATCACTCGCCCGCTCCGACACGGCCAGGGCGTGGTCGCGGTAGCGGTCGACCATCTGCTGCGTGTAGGACAGGTGATGGGTACGCGAGGTTTCCTCGGCACGGCGCTGCTCCCGCAGCGTGCGGCTGATCTGTTTACGGACATGACGGCGGTCCAGCCAGCTACCCGACTGAGCCAGCAGACGCAGCAGATGCGGCAAGGAGTGAGCGAACTGACGGACTTCGGAACGGATCTCGTCTTCGGTACTGCGATCGGACATGGGATTGGTTTCCTTCCGGGGGTCGAACTATCGGGAGATGTTCTGGTGGGTAGTGGTTTTCACGTGTTGTCGGTGGTGGGCTTGTTCACCTCCTCGACCGAAACGACCGTTTTCGTTCCCGCGGTGGGTGCGTCGGGGTCGGGTGTGGCGCGGCTGGAAAGGGCGCTCGATACGGCGCGGCTGATTCCGTCGCTGATCGCGGTGACGGTGTCGGGGAAGCTGGGGCGCAGGGCGGCGTTCCACCACAGGTAGCCCACCCAGCCGGTCCCGTAGACGGCCATCGGACCGGTCACCGCGACCGATTCGCCCCAGCACGCGAACGCCGCGGCCAGCGCCACAAGAGCGGAACCGCCCGCCGCACTGCGCACCATCCGTGTGCGCGCGGTCCGGCCCGCTTCGATCGCGGCCTCGGGGTCCAGCGCCGCGGCATCGTCGCGGTCTTCGTGGTCGTCCTTGCTGGTCGGAACCAGATGCAGGGCGGGGCGTTTCGGGCCGATCGGGCGGCGCGACCGCGACGGCGGGGTGAAGGGCGGTTCCTCCTCATCCAGAGGTGGGACATCGGCGAGGACATGGGCGAGGTAGTCCTCGACCTCGTCACCGAGCATTTCCCCGATCACGCTCGGGTCGGTCGGGAGCCGATCGTCATCGTCGCCGTCGCCGTTGTTGCGGTCGTTGGGTGGCTTGATACGCATAGTTGTTGCCTCACAATCGAATACAGAGATCAGGGGGTGAATCGGAGCGAACAGAGAGCGGGCAGGTTCAGGCGGCGCTGCCCGCGGCCTTCGGATCGGCCTCGACGGGCTTCTTGCCGGTGGCGGCCTTCGTGGCGGTGTGAGCGGGCGTGCCCGGCAACGGGCGCACCCGGTCCGGTGTCACCTGCACGACCTGGCCCCAGTCCGCGCGGCGGGCGCGGGCGTAGACGAACTGACCGGTGTCGAGTTCACGCAGCCGGTCGGGGTCGACCAGCCACTTGTCGCCTACCGAGACCTGGCCTTCGTCGCCGGTGCGCTGGCCCTTGATCAGATGCCGTGACGGCAGCATGAACCGGACCGTGCCCAGGTGTTCGCACAGGTCACCGGCGTTCTCGTTGTAACCGAGGATCAGACCACCCGCGCACGCCTTCAACAAGCGGTTGAGCGTCCACTTGTCCTGGGCCAGCCCCTCCTGGGACTGGGCCGCGAACGCCAGGGCGACGCCTTGGGAGCGGCCACGCTCGCACACATCAACCAAATTCAGGGCGCCCGAGGGTGTGGTGGTCGCGGAGGCTTCATCGATGATCACGCTGACCGAACGCCGCTTGTCCTTGGCCGTACGGCCCGCTTTCTGCATGACCATGCGCAGGATCGCGGCGACCTGGGCGCGGGCGGCGTCCTTGTCGAGTCCGGGCACGGTCACGTACAGGACATCGAGGTCGTCGAGGTCTTTGCCGCTGTCGAAGACCATCGCCCCGTCCTGATCCTGGAGCAGGTCGAACAGGTTGGTGGCCTTGATCAGGGCGTCATCGATCTGCGGGACCCGTTCGGCCTGCAACGCCTCCAACATCCGCTTCACATCCGGGGCGCCGCCCCACAGATCCAGCAGCTTGTCCACGTTGAGCCGCTCCAAGAACTCCGCCGACGAGCGCGGCGGACCACCGGGAGCGTCGACCACCAACGACACGATGCGGCGGCGCATCTCATCGAAATGCTGCCCTTCGCTCGTGGTGGCCTGACCGCCGTTGAGCATCTCGCCCACCACGCCGCGCATGTCGCGGGCAGTCAAGGTCTTGAACAGCTCCAGCCGGTCACCACCGGGGCCGACGGTGGCGATCCGGTTGGACTCGATGCCCATGCGGCGGGCGAGTCCTCGGATTTCGGTACCGAGGGCCAGGTCGTCGGCGCCGCCCTTGCAGGAAATGAGCACCATCAGCGGGCGGGGGTGTTTGTTGCGCATTCCGGGGACGGTTTTCCACTGATGCCAGGCGGTCCACTCGTAGTCGAGCATCCCCACGAAATGGCACTTGATCAGCTCGGTTTTACCGCCGCCGGTGGTGGACACGATCGCGAAGTGGCGGCGGGCCTGCTTGTGCGGGATCACCAGCCAGTTCTCGTGACGGGCGGTCAATTCCTGCCACAGACTCGTGGTCTTGGCGGTGGTGGTCTTGGCCAACCGACCGAGCACGATGCCCTGGCCGGTGGTCGTGGGCGCGCCCGCTCGGGCCGCGCGAGCCGCGCTGGCGAAGCGGCGGGTGTGGATGGTGTCCTTCACGCGCTCGGTGCGCTCCAAGGATTTCAGCCCGACGGTGTTGGTCTTGTGCACGAACTGCGCCCAGTAGTAGGTGGCCAGCAGCGCGGCGACCGGGGCGCCGAGGATCAGCATCTGACGCAGTCCGGCGAGGTCACCGGCGGTCATCCGGGCGGCGCCGGACCACAAGAGAGAGGCCGGTACCGACCAGGAACCACCCACCAGCGCCGACATGGCGGGCAGCAACAGCGACGCAATGGCGAAGTTCCGCAACCGCGCCGGGGGCAGCCACGCCGCGGCCACGGCGAGAATCATCACCAGCATCCCGACCACGACCACCCCGCACACCGTGGCGGTGGTGACGACGTGGCCGGCCGTTGCCAGATCCACGCTCGGCAGATCCCAACCCTCGACGCCCTTGATCGGCGGGGCCTCGGGAGTGATCGCGTGCGGGGCGGTCGGATCGACCGGCACCACCACCGCCGGATCGGGTTCGGGGGCGCTGCCGTAGGGCGTGCAGTCGGTGGGGGTGATGATCGGCTTGCAGTGCGGGTTGCTCATGATGCTTCGGCTTCCTGGGTGAGATGAACGAGAGTGCGGCGACGCCGGTTCGGGCTCGCGGCCTTGGCCGCTTCGCGGCGGGTGTTGTAGTCACGCAGCCATTTCGACCACTCCAGATCGAAATCACGGATCACCAAATCCAGCGACAGCCGAGCGAATTCGGCCTGCGGGAGGCGTTCGGAAGCGGCGGTGACGTTGTCGGCGACCTTCGCGCTGCGGCACAGATACAGCACCCCGACCATGGACTCGGTCACGCTGTCGCGGGCGGCGCGGATGGCACCGCGCAAGGCGATATCCATGTACTCGGGGTCCTTGCGGGACAACTCCACTTCCAGCGCCCACCACCCGCGCAGCCCGTCCACCACACCGAGGAATCGGCCGTCGTGCACGTGCGGGTGGCCCATCTTCGGGTCACGCCCGGACGACACCTCGAACTCCGCACCGCGCTTACCGCCGGCGGTCTTGCCGATTCGGTGCCGCAAGATCCGCTCGGAAACGAACATTTCCGGGTTCGGGCCGACGAGCATGATCCGGGCCTGGGCCACGGCGCGGTAGTGCTCGGCCAGCCCGTTCGGGGGCATCCAGTCCGCGGTCCGCCACCCCAGATACTTTGACGCCGTGACCCGGGTCGGGATCACCCACTTCTGACCCGACAACACCTCTTCGAGAGGCTTGATATGGCCTTCGGCGAGCAGACGTTGAGTCAGTTCGTAGACGTGGTTGCGTTCCATGCCCAGAAACCAGCCCAACACGTCGAGCTGCATCGCATGCATCTCCGACGCTCCGCGCAACACCATCGTTTTGCGCGGTGTCGACCGCGGGGCGCGTTCCTTGCGCAGCAGGTCCTGCACCGTCGTACGCGGCAACCCGACACGGCGACCGATCTCGACCTGACTGGTTTCGCGACCGTGCAACACCGCGACTTCACCGAGGACGGCTTCGACCTGGCGGGCACGAATCCCCAACAACTGTGCGATATCCCGATACGACAGCCCGTGTCCGCGCAGTCCGGCGATGATCTGGTCACGGTGCTCGAACTCCAACACCGCCCACCGATCCGACCGCAGCGGGTTCGTCGTCTTGTGGTTCATCTACTTCGCTCCCTTCCCTGCTCGGGACGCTGATCGCGACGATTGGCGCGGCGGGTAGCGATGTCGGCGCGGGCCTGCAAAATCACCTCGCGCATCTCGGCGGTATCGATCCCGCGACGCTCGGCCGCGTTCACCGACCGCTGCCACCGCGCCAACCGCAGTGCCTCCAACTGCGCTTCGCTCGGTTCCCGTTTGGGCACAGCCGATTCCGCGTCGTAGAGGTCCGCACGCAACGGGCCACGATCACCACCACGCGCCCGCAACACCTGCCCCTCACGCTCACCGCTGGGGCGTCGGCCCTCGACGGCGAGCTGACGACGAGTCCGCAAATGCCGCGGAGCCAACCGCCACGGCCACGTCGGCACACCGAACCGCTCCCCACCCGGATCGAGATATCGACTCATCGCGACCGCCCCGGACGCTCCTGCGGTGCCTCACGCTCACGCCGGAGTTCGGCGATACGGGAACGGATCTGCGCGGCCCGCTCCGGAGAGAACTGGTAGTCGAGCAGGCGATCACGCACCCACTCGCGCTCGGCGTTCAACTCCCGGAACCCGGACACACCTTTCAGGCGCGACTCCTCGAAACCGACGTTCTCGAAACCCTTCTCCCGGACAACAGCCACGGCCGAGTCCTGCATGTCGGCCAACACCTCGTAGACGGTGTCCAGACGCGCAAACTCCGCCTCCAACTCCGCACGCTCACGGCGACGCTCGTCCTCGATGCTCATCGCGTCACCACCTGCGGCAACTGCTCACGCGGCACGCACGAACCCACCGGCTCCGGCGGCACACCCGCACTCGCTGAACGGCACACATCCACCGACGGGGTGTCGTGCTTGTAATCGACCCACGCCGCGGTGCACCCGCCCATACCGATCACGACGAGTACGGCCAACACGATCAGACGCGGGGCGACCGGCAACGCGTTCAACGGCGCATAAACCGCACCGACACTGGTGAACTCCGGACCGGTCATCGACGTCAACGCGTTGTGCCCGACGCCGCGACCGCGGTCGTAATGCGTAACGGTGTAGCTGTGATGCGCAGGCGGCTCCGGCCTGAACTGCGCGCTCATCGCCGAACCCCCCACCGACGCGAAGCACGCCAGAAAGCCACAGCGCACAGCAGCATCACCGTGAAACCGACAACACCCGGCGCGGTCAACACCAGATAGCCCACCGCAACCGCGGCAAGCGCGAGACCGAAAGTCTTGGCGCGCATCACAGATCACCGCTTTCATCCCGATTACGGCGGCCACGCCGCGTGCTGGCGGACTTCAACGCCAGTCGCGTGTAGTGCGCCTTTCGGGCCTGCTTCGCGCGGTATGCCCGCTCTTCCGGACTGAGCAGTCCATCCGGATCGACCAAACGATCGAACTTGCTCAGCAGCGCGTCACGGGCTTTTGCCGTCCTGGCCGCGCGGTCCGGTGTCTTTGCCCACGACTCGTGTGCCGCGATCCTGGCCTGCAGTGTCCTTTCCGATGGCGTGGTCATTCCACACCTGCCGTTTCGATGTCGAGCGCGACCTGAACCAGGCCGAGCAGCTCGTCACGCTGCACGCGCCAGAGGCGCCCGTTGATCCGAAAGCCGCGGATTCGACCGGCCTTGATCCAGTTCTTGAGTGTCTTCACGTCCACATCGATCAACGACGCGGCCGTCTTGAGATTGATGAGTCCGGTCGGCACTTCCGCCGACTGAGTACTCGCGTTCACTGGCACACTCCTTGGGTGGAAAACAGTGGAAAGTCCACGTCCAAGGGTGTTTTTTCAGGCGGTCTCTTCTCGACTGCCGCCTATGTCTCAGCTCTACCACCAGTGTCTGTACGAGTATCTTCTATGTCTCATCTTTGCTAGAATCGGTTCTAAGCGATGAGATCGCACCGAGGCAGGGGACATGGGATCGGTACTGAAAGCGCTGCTGCAGCAACGTCACTTGCAGACATTGGCTGCGTTCAACCACGAGTACGACCGAATCGCAGGGCGGGTTGAGCCCGAAACTGTCGGCCACGGACCAAAAAAGGCCCAGTTCTACCGGTGGCTGTCCGGCGATGTCACGAGCCTGCCGTACCCGCACCACTGTCGAATCCTGTTGGCGATGTTCCCCAATTGGACTCTCGAAGAACTATTTTCGGACCACACGGGGGAACCGCTCGACTTGATGCGCCCCCAAACCTCAGCAAGCACACAAGTCCAAGCGCGACGAACGGCGGACGTGGAATCGATCTACCCGAATCGTCTCGACTTCGTGCGCGAGATGCCTCCCCAGGAAATATTCAAGGAGGCTCGAACGATCGAGATGGCGGGGATCTCTCTGAACATGCTGTGCCAACAGTTCGCCGATAGCGAGATCCTTCGATTGCTCCAGAGCGGCACAGTTATCCGTTGCCTGTTCCTCGACCCTGCGGGCACCTACATCGCCCAGCGCGAGTCCGAAGAGGGGCACGACTCCGGAGTTCTGTCGAATCTGACCGAGCTGAATATTCGTGCTCTACAACGTGTTCGACGTCGAGCTACTGGGCCGTACCCCGTAGATGGGACCGCCCGGTATTAGAGTCCTTGTTTGGCCTGGTGAGGGCCGAGAAGGGACACTGAGGACATGGCAGGACGCAAGCGGCATTCCGCGGAAGACATCGTGAGGAAG
>NZ_JAFMPL010000148.1:0-15200 GCF_019038455.1 Nocardia noduli | reverse complement strand
GATCCACACCGAGGCCGGGGGTGGAGTACTCGAATTTGATCTTTCCGCCCACCGTCGCGGGGTAGCCGACCTGGTAGCCGAAGGTGATGTGGCCCTTCCAGTCGCTCGCGTCGGGACCGGAGATCTTGAAGCCCGCCGACCCGTTGTGGAACCACTCCCTGGTCAACGGATTGCTGTCGAGCGGCGGCACGGAGTCGATTTTGGTGTCGGCCTGGATCGCCTCGACCGTGCGCTGGGCACGGTCGACGATGGAACTGCTGTTGTCGACCGCCGCGGCGGCCGACCCGTTCCCGAATGCCAGCCCCGCGGCGACGATCGAGGCCATGGTAAGAACTCGTACGCTCCGGGATCGGAGCCGGGTGGTTTCCCTCATCAGATTTCTCTCTTTTTCCGGACTGTGTGCTGCGTCACCATCGGCAAATGAGATGCGGCGCAGCGAGTTCAAACTAGCCGATCGACCCCCGTCACGGCCGGTCGAGTCCGACAATGACCGCTGGGGGCGCGCGCTGGGCCGAAGGCCGGGGCGGGTCGATTCGGACATAGCGGCACCCGGTCGTTCGTGGCACGATGACGCGGTGCGTATCGAGCAGACGGAGCTCGCCGACGTCCTGCTGCTGATACCGCAGCCCTTCAGGGACGATCGGGGCCTGTTCACGAGGACTTTCGACGTGGAGATCTTCGAGGAATACCTCGGCGTGCCCGGTGCGGGCGCCGCCTTCCTCCAGGATTCCCAGTCCCGTTCGGGCCGGGGTGTGGTCCGGGGTATGCACGGCAGGCGCGGGCGCGGCGAGGCCAAACTGGTGCGGTGCGCCAACGGCGCGGTGTACGACGTGCTGGTCGACATCCGTCCCGGATCGCCGAGTTTCGGTCGGCAGCAGGCGTTCCGTCTCGACGACGCCGAGTTCCACCACCTGTACGTACCGCCGGGATTCCTGCACGGATTCCAGGCACTCACCACCACGGCCGACGTGTGCTACCGCATCGATCGGCCGCACGACCCCGCCGAGGATATCGGCGTCGCCTACGACGATCCGGATCTCGGGATCGAATGGCCGCTGCCGGTCAGCGTGGTCTCGTCGCGCGACGCGGCCGCCGGGAGTTGGGAGCAGGTACTGCGGATGGTGTGGCAGGGTCACCGGGGCGCCGATTCCCAGACCATCCACGGCCGCTCGCCGCTGTGGTAGGCCGCGTCGAGTTCGGCGCGTTCCTTGAAGGTGTCGGCGGGCTTCCAGAACCCCTGGTGCTGGTAGCCGAAGAGTCTGCCCTGCCCGGCGAGCGCGCCGCAGGCGTCGGCGACGAGATCACCGCCCGGTGGCAGTAGGTCGAAGATCTCCCGGGTGAGGACGAAGTATCCGCCGTTCTCCCACAGCGGCATGCGCGAGATCGGCATGATCTCCTTGACCTCGCCGGTCGGCGTGAGGTCGACACAGTGGAACGACTGCTGCGGTGGCACCACCAGCATCGACGCGGCCGCGCCCGACGCGGTGAACCGCTCGATCATGGTGTCGAGGGGCGCGTCGGTGAGCACGTCGGCGTAATTGGCCAGGAAGACCTCGTCCTCGCCGAGATGTCCGCGCACCCGACGCAGTCGCTCCCCGATGGCCGATTCGAGTCCGGTGTCGACGAAGGTGATCGACCAGTCGGCGATATCCTCGCTCAGCAGTTCCACCCGGCCGTCACGCAGCACGAAATCATTGGAGACCGATTCCTGGTAGGTGAGGAAGTAGTTCTTCACGTGCGCGGCGCCGTATCCGAGGCACAGGATGAAATCGGTGTGGCCGTAATGCGCGTAGTACCGCATCACATGCCAGATCAGCGGTCGATTGCCCACCATCTGCATGGGTTTGGGCACCACGTCGTCGGAGCCCTCCCGCATCCGCATGCCGTACCCGCCGCAGAACAGCACGACCTTCATCGGGTTACCTCCCTGTGTCGGATGTGTGAATCTACCGCGCCGGAGGGGATTTCGATCGCCCGAAAAGGTGACGGCTTGCGCACCGCCGCACCGGCCTCGCGCGGAGCGGTCCATAGCGATCGCGTATCGCCGATGTCCGGGCTCAGCCGAGGAGGGCGAAATCATGTGTGTGGTAGCGGGTTCCGGACTACCTACCATCCGGTTTGCCGGGTAGCATCCAGCGGGCTACCGGCGCGGCTTTCGGGGATTTCCCGGGCAGGGGTCGGTGTCCGGTATTACGCGCGGTTGGATCGGATGATCTTCACGCTCTCCGCTAACTCGTGGAATACTTTGTCTCCCTTGTCATTAGATGTGTGAATCGGAATGTGGTCTGTAACAATCACCTGTCGGGCGCCGAATGACCGAACACCCCGGGCGCCTCGTGTTTGCCGAGGGGACCGGTCGATGTCGATCGGGGGCGACGATTCTCTCCCAGGGGGAGGTGTGTGTTCATGAGCTTCGAGCTCTCCGAGGGCGATGACCTCGATGTGCCGGTGTCCGCCGCTGTGTCGCCGCGATCGAACCGGGAACGCTGGCAGGCCGACTATGTGAGGCGCTTGGAAGCAACCGATTTCGCGGTGATCGTGGCGGCGGTGATCCTGGCGCAGGTCATCCGGTTCGGCGGTCCGGTGGCGCCACCGCTGGCGTGGACACTGCCGTACGAGGTGGGATACACCGTCGTCTCCGTGGTGCTCGCGGTGAGCTGGATGGGTTTCCTCGTCGCGTGCAACACCCGGTCA
This sequence comes from Nocardia noduli, assembly GCF_019038455.1. Classification (NCBI taxonomy): domain Bacteria; kingdom Bacillati; phylum Actinomycetota; class Actinomycetes; order Mycobacteriales; family Nocardiaceae; genus Nocardia; species Nocardia noduli. Next base: position 12,506 of record NZ_JAFMPL010000148.1, on the reverse strand, counting down.
CCGCAGGTGATCGGCAGCGGGACCGAGGAGTATCGGCGGCTCGTCTCGGCGACGCTGCGGCTGTTCGGTGTGCTCGCGATCATCTCGCTGATCTTCCAGATCGAGTTCGCGCGCGGCTACCTCGCGATCGCGCTGCCGCTCGGCCTGCTCGGCCTGATGTTCAGCAGACTGGCCTGGCGGCTACGGATCCGGGCGCGGCGGCGCACCCGGGGCGACTACCTGACCTCGGTGCTCGTGGTCGGGCCGCCGGAAGCGGCCCAGGCGATGGCGACGGCGTTCTCCCGCGATCTCGCGACCGGATACAAGGTGGTCGGCGTCTGCGTGCCGGACGGGATACCGGGCAGCGCCGGATTCGGCCTGCACGCCACCGACCGGACCGTCTCGGTGGTCGGTGACGACCGCTCGGTGGTCGACGCGGTGCGGCGCAGCGGCGCCGACACCGTCGCGGTGACCGCCACCGACTACCTGGGTCCCGTCGAACTGCGCCGGATGGCCTGGGAACTCGACCCCCTCGGGGTGGAACTCGTGGTCGCTCCCGGCGTGGTCGACATCTCCGGAGCCAGGCTCACCAATCGACTCGTGGCGGGTATGCCGATGCTGCATATCGCCAAGCCCAGGTACGACCGCGCGAAATCGACCGGCAAGGCGGTTTTCGACCTCGGTTTCTCGGCGGCCGTTCTCCTCGCGATCCTGCCGGTGCTGCTGGTCATCGCGGTGGCGGTCAAGGCGACCAGTGCCGGTCCGGTGTTCTACCTGTCGGAGCGGATCGGTCGCGGTGGCACACCCTTCCGCATGATCAAATTCCGCAGCATGTACATCGGCGCAGATCGCGACGTGGTCGATCTGATCGAGCACAACGGCGGCAATCCGGTGTTCTTCAAGTTGAAGCAGGATCCGCGCGTCACCCCGGTCGGACGATTCCTGCGCAAATTCAGCCTGGACGAACTGCCGCAATTCCTCAATGTCCTGCGCGGTGAGATGAGCGTGGTCGGCCCGCGTCCGCAGGTGCAGCGCGAGGTCGACTCCTACGACGGGGAGATGCGACGGCGCCTGCTGGTGAAACCGGGTGTCACCGGACTGTGGCAGGTGAGCGGTCGATCCGATCTCTCCGTCGAGGACGCGGTCCGGCTCGACCTGTCCTATGTCGAGAACTGGTCGATGGTGCTGGATCTGCTGTTGATCGCCAAGACGATCGGCGCGGTCGCGCGCGGCGAAGGCGCCTACTGAACATCCCTCGCGGAATCTGAACATCCCTCGCGGAATCGGGCGGCCGATTCCGCGAGGTAACGCGAATTCAGCGTCGGTCGTAGACGCTCGCGTCGTCGAGCATCGCGGCGCGCAGCATCGGCTCGGGGACGCCCATCGCCTCGACCAGGGTGAGCGCGTCGGGGCGCAGCCGGTCGACGAGTTCGTTGACGCCGCGGCGCACCGCCTTGGCCCGTTCCACCGACATGAACCGGTGCATGATGAACCAGGCCGAGTTCTCCTCCACCAGGGAGTAGACGAACAGATCGCAGACGGCCTCGGCGAGGTGGCGGGCCTCGTCGTCCTCGATATCGGCGAGGCCGTCGATGAACGCCTCCAGGACCAGGCGGTCGATATGCGCGGCACCGGCGGCCAGGATGTGATCCTGGGCGTTGTTGAACGCCTCGAACGGGCCGGTCTCCTTCGCCCGCGCGCGCAACCGGTGCGCGGCGGTGCGGACCAGGTAGTCCTCGCGATCGGCGAACAGTTGCAGCTGTACCGAGCGGCGTGACAGGTCACCCTCGTCGACCGATTCGTCGTTGCGGTCGCGCATGGTCTGGATCATCTGCCGCACCCCGGAGCGCTTGCGCACCACGTCACCGGCCATGGTCGCGGCGAATCGGACCCAGCCGAGCGCGTCCAGATCGCGGACCTCGTCGGCGTAGGAGGTGAGCAGTTCCTTGGCGACCAGCTGGGTGAGCACGACGTTGTCACCTTCGAAGGTGGTGAACACGTCGGTGTCGGCCTTGAGCGTCACCAGCCGATTCTCGGTGAGGTAGCCCGCGCCGCCGCAGGCCTCGCGGCATTCCTGGATGGCGCGGGTGGCGTGGCGGGTCTGGGCGACCTTGAGTCCGGCGGCGCGCTTCTCGAGCGACCGCTGTGCCTCGGGATCGAGATTCTGTCCGGTCTGGACCAGATGCATGCGCCGCACCAGGTCGTTCTGGGCGAACGCCAGCGCGAACGAGCGCGCGATCAGCGGGAACAGCCTGCGCTGATGGCTGCGGTAGTCCATCAGCAACGTCTCCTCGCCGGTGTCGGGGTCGGAGAACTGACGCCGCTCGAGCGCGTAGCGCACCGCGATACTCAGCGCGACCCTGGCGCCCGCCGCCGCCGCGCCGCCGACGCTGACCCGGCCGCGCACCAGCGTGCCGAGTGTGGTGAAGAAGCGCCGGCTCGGATTCTCGATATCGGAGGTGTAGCTGCCGTCGGGAGCGACGTCGGCGTAGCGGTTGAGCAGGTTCTCCCTCGGCACGCGCACCTGATCGAACACGATGCGCCCGTTGTCGACCCCGGGTAGACCGCCTTTGAGGCCGTCGTCGTAGGTGGTGACGCCGGGCAGATCCGCGCCCTGCTCGTCTCGGATCGGCACCAGCAGACAGTGCACGCCCCTGTTCTCACCGTCGGTCACCAGTTGGGCGAAAACCGCCGCCATCCTGGCGTGCTCGGCCGCGCCGCCGATGTAGTCCTTGCGGGCCGACGGTGTGGGGGAGTGGATGACGAATTGCTCGGTGGCCGGATCGTAGGTCGCGGTGGTCTCGATATTGGCGACATCGCTGCCGTGGCCGGATTCGGTCATCGCGAAACAGCCGAGCAGGTCGAGGGAGATCAGCCGTTCGATGTACTCCCGGTGCCGTTCGGTGCCGAGATTCTCCACCGCACCGCCGAACAGCCCCCACTGGACGCCGGATTTCACCCACAGCGACAGATCCGCGTAGGCCAGCATCTCCAGTCCGGTCACGGCGGCGCCGGGTTCGCCGGTCCCGCCGTTCTCGCGGCGGAATCCACGCTCGGCGATGCCCATGGTCGAGATGGTGCGCATCTGCTCGAGGACGCGGGCCCGCGCGGCCTTGTAGTCCAGGTGCGGATCACCGGCGAATTCGTCGCCCGCGAGCTGTTTGCGTGCCTCTTCCCTGACGTCGCCCCAGGGGCCGTCGAGTGCCGCACGAAGGTGATCTGCCGTCGATGAGCTGCCGGTGTCCATAACCCGACGATAGCCCGCACGATCGGAGGCAAACCGCTGTCACGACAACTGTGATCCAACTCTTGCCGCACGACTGAACAAGTGTTTAAGATGCTAAACATGTGTTCAATCGAGCTCCGGATCACGACGATCCGGTATCGCGAAGATCCGCCGATCCGATGACCTCGGACCTGACAACGGCCGCGCGTATCCGTGACGCGGCGATCGACGTCTTCGGTGCGAACGGATTCCAGGTCGGCGTCAGGGCGATCGCCGCCGCGGCGGGGGTGTCCCCCGGGCTGGTGAACCACCACTTCGGCTCCAAGGACGGATTGCGCGCGGTCTGCGACGAGAGAGTCCTCGAGATCATCAGGGTCGAGAAGGGCAAGGCCATCGCGGCGCCCGGCCCGACGGGCATGATCGACGCCCTGGCCGAGATCGAGGTGTACGCCCCGGTCGTCGCGTATATGTTGCGCAGTTTCCAGGCGGGCGGATCGCTGGCCGAATCACTGCTGGAGCACATGATCTCCGACGCCGAGAAATATATGCAGGACGCGGTGGACGCGGGCAGGCTCAAACCGAGCCGCGATCCGGCCGCCCGCGCCCGCTACATCGTGCTCTGCCATGTCGGAGCCATGAACCTGTATCTGCAAATGCGTGTGCAGCGTGAGGGAAAGATCGACTACCGCAAGGCGATTCGCGATATCGCCGAGGAGACCACCTTCCCTGCGCTCGAGCTCTACACGCAGGGAATGCTGACCGATTCCACACTGCTGGACGCACTCGACGAGGAGCGATGATGGCCGATTCAGCTACTGCACCGGTAATCGAGATCACTGATCTCCGTAAGACATTCGGACATGTCGCGGCCCTGGACGGGCTGAACCTGTCGGTCGACGAGGGGGAGATCCACGGTTTCCTCGGGCCGAACGGTGCGGGGAAGTCGACGACGATCCGGGTGCTGCTCGGGATCCTGCGCGCCACCGGGGGGCGTGCGAGACTGTTCGGCCGTGACCCGTGGACCGACGCGGTCGCCCTGCACCGTGACATCGCCTATGTGCCGGGCGATGTCACGCTGTGGCCGTCGCTCTCGGGCGGGGAGACCATCGACCTGCTCGCCCGCATGCGCGGCGGTATCGACGTCGGACGGCGGGCCGAGTTGATCGAACGGTTCGACCTCGATCCGCGCAAGAAGGCGCGTACCTACTCCAAGGGCAATCGGCAGAAGGTCGCGTTGGTCTCGGCCTTCGCCTCGAATGTGGGACTGCTGCTGCTCGACGAGCCGACCTCGGGCCTGGATCCGTTGATGGAGCAGGTATTCCGCGAATGCACCCGCGAGGCGCGGGAACGCGGCGCGACCGTCCTGCTCTCCAGCCACATCCTGTCCGAGGTGGAGGCGCTCTGCGATCGGGTGACCATCATCCGGTCCGGACGCACCGTGGAAAGCGGATCGCTGTCGGAGATGCGCCATCTCTCGCGTACCTCGATCACCGCCGAATTACTCGGTGACCCGGGCGATCTCGCCAGAATCGCCGGTGTCGACGATATCGTGCGCGACGGTTCGACACTGCGCTGCCAGGTCGACGGCGAACATCTGGGCGAACTGATCCGGGTACTCGGCGACACCGGGGTGCGCAGCCTCACCAGCGCGCCGCCCACCCTGGAGGAGTTGTTCCTGCGCCACTACCACGTCGACGGGGTCGACGTGGCGGGAGAGAAGGTGCGGGCATGACCGCCGTCACCGCCGAACGCGGTTTCACCGCACCGGTTCTGCGCGGATCGACGGATTTCGCCGGTACCGCGCAGATGTTGCGGCTCTACCTGCGCCGTGACCGGATCGTGCTGCCGCTGTGGGTGCTCGCCTTCGGACTGCTGCCGACCTTCTACGTGGCCAGTACCGAAAGCGTGTACAGCACCCAGGCCGAACTCGACAACTACGCGAGGTCCATCACCGACAGTCCCGCGCTCGTCGCGATGTACGGCCCGGTCTTCGGGACCGATATCGGCTCGATCGGGTTGTGGAAGGCGGGGCCGTTCTACGCGCTGATCGCGATCGCGGTCATCCTCACCGTCATCCGGCACACGCGGGTCGAGGAGGAGACCGGGCGCGCGGAACTGGTCGGCGCCACCAGTATCGGCCGCTACGCCGGACTCACCGCCGCGCTGACCATGACGGCCGTCGGCTGCGTACTCGTCGGTGTACTGGCCGCGCTGACCTTGCTGAGCAGCGGTCTGCCGCTCGCGGGTTCACTGGCCTACGGCGCCGCCCTCGGCGGTTCCGGGCTGGTCTGGGCCTCGGTGGCCGCGATCACCGCGCAGGTGAGTACCGGCGCGCGGATCGCGCGTGGAATCGCCTTCGCCGCGTTGGGTACGGCGTTCGCGCTGCGCGCGGTCGGCGACGCGGGTAACGGCGTGCTGTCCTGGTTGTCGCCGCTGGGCTGGTGCGTCAACATGCGTCCCTACGCCGACGAACGCTGGTGGGTGCTGATCCCGCTGCTGACTGTCGCGGTGCTGAGTACCGCCGCGGCGTACCTGCTGCTCGGTCGCCGCGACACCGGATCGGGACTGCTCGCCGAGCGGCCCGGCCCGCCACTGGCCGCCGCCGGGCTGTCCGGCGCGACCGGTCTGGCCTGGCGACTGCACCGTGGCACCCTGTTGGCCTGGTCGGTCGGATTCCTGCTCTACGGCCTGCTGATGGGCGGGGCGATCGACAGCGTCGGCGAGATACTCGGCGACAGTCAGCAGGTCAAGGATGTGCTGGCGCGGATGGGCGGCACCGAGCAGTTGCAGAATTCGTTCATCACCTTCGCGGTGTCCTTCCTCGCCATCGCCGCGGCGGCCTATTCGATCTCGGCGGTGCTGCGGTTGCACGAGGAGGAGACCACCCAGCGCGCCGAGACCACCCTCGCCGGTGCCGTCGGCCGCGGCCGATACGCCTCGAGTCACCTGCTCTTCGCGCTGCTCGGCCCGGTGGTGCTCCTGTCGATCGCCGGTCTGTGTATCGGCGGGGTCTACGGCGCGATGGACGGCGGGTTCGCCGACAAGATCGGCGACGGACTCGGCGCGGCGCTGGTCCAGGTGCCCGCCGTGTGGGTGATCACCGGAATCGCGATGGCCGTCTACGGCCTGGCCCCTCGGTTCGCCCCGACGGCGTGGGGCGTGCTCAGCGCGATGCTGATCATCTTCTTCCTCGGAGCGCTCGACGGACTGCCGCAGTGGCTCATCGACGTGGTGCCGTTCGTGCACCCGCCGAAACTGCCCGGTGCGCCGTGGCAGTGGTCGCCGATCCTGTGGCTGCTCGCCGTCGCGGCGGTGCTGCTCGGTGTCGGGGTCGCCGGATTCCGCCGCCGCGACCTGCGCTGATCTCGGTGCTCAGCTCGCGGGCGGCGCGTATTCGGCCAGGCGACGGTCCGGGCCGTCGTAGGCCGCGAGTCCCAGTTTGCCCGCGAGTCTGCCGATGTAGCCGCGCACGACATCGGCCTCGAGGTCGGGAAGTCCGAAAACGACCTCGGTGACGCCTGTTTCGGCCCACCGGGCCAGTTGGTCGGCGTCGTGGCGGCCCGCGAGGGCGATGATCTCCGGTGTGCCGTCGCGGCCGTTGTCGCGCCAGATCCGGTGCAGCAGTGCGATCTTGTCGTCGAGTACGCCCTCGGTCGGCGTGGTGAGCCAGCCGTCGGCGTTCTTCGCCAGCCAGGTGAAGGATTTCTCGCCGCCCGCCGCGCCGAGAATCACCGGGATGTGCTTGCTGGCGGGTTTGGGCCACGACCAACTCGGACCGAACGTCACGAATTCGCCGTCGAACGCGGCTTCCTCGGTGGTCCACAGCGCGCGCATGGCCGCCAGATGTTCCCGCAGCACCGTGCGGCGTTTACCGACGGGCACGCCGTGATGGGCGAGTTCGTCGGTGTTCCAACCGAATCCGACACCGAGGCCGACCCGTCCGCCCGCGAGATGGTCGAGCGAGGCGATGGTCTTGGCGAGTGCGATCGGATGGTGCTCGGCGGGTAGCGCCACCGCCGTCGACAGGGTGATCCGGTCGGTGACCGCGGCCGCCGTCGCCAGCGCCACCCACGGATCGAGGGTGCGCAGGTAGCGATCGTCGGGCAACGTGGCGTCGCCGGTGGTCGGGTGCGCGGCCGCGCGGACCACCGGGATGTGGGTGTGCTCGGGCACGTAGAACGAGTCGAATCCGCTCCGCTCGGCGGTGACCGCCGCCACGGTGGGCGAGATGCCCCGATCACTGGTGAACAACACGATTCCGTACCGCACCGGCTCCGCTCCCATCGGTCGAATTAGAACAAGTTCTACCACTGTCCCGATGTTCGCACCAAGAGTTCGCGCGCCGAGCCCGATCGACTCGAATCCGATATCCGGGCGTTGAACCGGCTGGTCGGTTGTGATCTCGACACGCGTTTCCCAGGCGCGGATGCGCGATCGCCGGGTCGTTGACTACCTTCGCGAGCATGGGTCTTGACGCACTTCCGGGAGCAGGCGAGACGATATCCCCGTCCGGGCACACCGGTCGCCGGGGCCGATTACGCGGCAGGCGGGTGCTGCGGGTGCCGGTGGTCACCCAGGCGGTCGGCCTGCTCGTCGCGGACCGGCAGGCGATGGCCGACACCATCGTCTCCGCCCCCACACCCCTGCAACCGATCGACCTCGCCGACGACGCGCGCGTCGCCGAGGTGCTCGATCTCGCGGTCCGGGTCGGGGAGGTCGTGTTGGCTTCGGGGACCGGCGTGATCGACACCAGCGCCCAGGTCCGCTTCATCGCGGCCACCTACGGCCTGGCGCGCTGCGATATCGATGTCACCTACGACGCGATCCGCATCTGGGCCGATCGGGGCCCACGGTTACCGCCCGCGAGCACCATGCGGGTGGTGCACTACCGCTCGCTGGATTTCACCAGGCTCGCGGCCGTCGACCGGCTCACCCGCCGCATCCGCACCCAGGTCGTCGCCCCCCACGACGCTCGCGCCGCACTCGACGCCATCACCACCGCACCGCACCCCTACCACCGCTGGACCGCCACCTTCGGTTGGTCGCTGCTCGCCGCGGCTATCGGCGCGCTGCTCGGCGGCGGCTGGTTGGTTGCCGCGGTCAGTTTCGGCACCACCCTGCTCATCGACCGGGTGAACCGGGTACTCAACGGCTACGGTCTCCCGTTCTTCTTCCAGCACGTGGCGGGTGGCGCCGTCGCGGCGACGCCCGCCATCATCCTGTCCACCTTCGCGGAACCACTCGGGATCACCGCCGATCCCACCCTGATCGTCGCCGCCGGGATCACCGTGCTGCTCAGCGGTCTGCAATTGGTCGGCGCGGTGCAGGACGCGATCACCGGCGCGCCCATCACCGCGTCGGCGCGACTGCTCGAGGTCATGATGATGACCGGCGGCATCGTCGCGGGCATCGTGTTCGCCCTCAGATTCGGACAGGTACTCGGCGCGACGGTGCCCTCCATCGAGATGAGCGTCGGGCGCGACATCACCGATCTACCGGTCAAACTGGTCGCGGGCGCGGTGGCCGCGTTCGCCTTCGCCCTGGCCTGCTACGCGGAACGACGCGCGCTGGCCGCGGCCGCGATGGGCGGCGCGGCGGGCATCATCTGCTTCCTGCTCGTCCAGCAGGCCGGATTCGGGCCGATCATCTCCTCCGCTGTCGCCGCCACCGTGGTCGGTCTGGCCGGTGGTCTGATGGCGCGCCGGTCGTTGACGCCGCCGCTGGTCGTCGCGGTCGCGGGCATCACGCCCCTGCTGCCGGGCCTGAAGGTGTACCGAGGGCTCTACGCCGTGCTCACCGACGAACTCCTGCTCGGGATCAATCAACTGCTCGCGGCCTTCGGCGTCGGTTGCGCGCTCGCGGCGGGTGTCACCCTCGGCGAATGGTTCGACCGCACCCAGTTGCGGCCGCGGATCCTGCGCCGATTCGGTTCGCTGCGCAGGCCGATCGTGCGCAGGCGCAGACGCGCGTCCGCCGCGGGGTAGACCCCGGTTCGGGGCGGCCCGTTCATCCCGAACCGAACAACTGTGCGCGGGCGGTCGAACCGGTATGGTCGGTGCGACTGGTAAGGGTATCCATAGAAGATGCTCGCGGCGACGGTGAGGTGGTTCGGATATGTCGGATGAAACAGTGTCGTTCTCCGCTGCGCTCCGTTCGGCGACCGCACGGCAACACGCCGAGGCCGAGAATTCCTCGTTCATCGGCGAAATGCTCGGCGGGACGCTCGGTATCGCGTCCTACCACCGCTATACCGCCCAGCTGTGGTTCATCTACCGTGCGCTGGAATCGCACTGGGAGGTGCTCGCCGACGATCCGGTCGCCGGGCCGTTCATCCGGCCGGAACTGGCGAGGACACCCGAACTCGAGCGTGACCTCGCGCACCTGATCGGACCGCGTTGGCGCGACGAACTCGCCGCGCTGCCCGCGACCACGGCCTACGCCGCGCGGATCGAGGAATGCGCACGACAGTGGCCAGCGGGCTATGTCGCCCACCACTACACCCGCTACCTCGGTGACCTGTCCGGCGGACAGGTCATCCGCGGTACCGCCGAGAAATTGTGGGATCTGCCGCGCCGCGGCGACGGCGTGCGGTTCTATGTCTTCGACGGCATCGACAACCCGGCCGCCTTCAAGCGCGAATACCGTCTGCTGCTCGACGGGTTGGCGGTCGACGACCTCGAACGCCGCCGCGTGATCGACGAGGGACAGCGGGCATTCGCCCTGAACACCGCGGTCTTCGCCGAACTCGCCGTCGAATTCCCCGCCCGCCGTCCTTCCTGAGAGATCAGCCCGGGCCGTAGCTCAGGATCGCCATGATCACGATCCACACCACCCACGCGACCCCGATGACCATGCCGATGGTCAGCAACGTCCGCATGAAGGCTCGGCCCATATCGATGTCACCGGCCTCGGTCGGATACAGCTTCCACGGGCTGTACCAGGGCGCCTGGATGAGCGGCGGTTTCGCGTCGCGCTCGGCCTGGGCCAACTCCTCGGCGTAGGCCTCGGCCTGCGCCTGCTGCGGGCCGCCGTGCCACAGGGTGATATCGATCGGCCCGATGAAACCCTCGTGCAGCAACTCCTGCGGTGCGGGCAGATACGGCAGGATGCCGAGTCCGCGGAACGCGACCGCGACATCGTTGGCCGTCCACAGATGCTTCTCCGACTCCGACAGCACCTCGAAATAGTGGCGCAGCCTGCCCGGATCGTTGCCGAGGATGACATCGAAACTCGGGTCGTTCCACGCCTGCTGGATCTTCAGCTGCGCGCCGCGCGACGGAACGATGAGCGCCACGCCGTGGACCGCGCGCTGGCCCAGGCCGCGCGCGGCGAGCCAGTTCTGTAGGGCGAAGGTGTGCTCACGGGATTTGTCCAGCGGTGTGCGCCGGTCCCTGCCCTCCAGGGTCGCCGCTTCGCCGTCGATCGTCCACGGACCGTTGAGCGGAATATCCAGCACACCGTCCTGGCGCGCGGACAACGCCTCCGCCTCGATCACCACGCAACTGGTCGGCGTCCAGACCACCGCGTCGAACTGATGCAGTCGATCCTCGTGGAACAGACTGCAATTGATCGTCGCAACCCCGTGCGGGCTGCCCGGATCCTTCCAGGTGCGCAACCAGTCGATCAGTGCCCGTTCGGCATTCGTGCCTGCCGGGTTCTGCACTCGCACGAGCATTCGCGACCGCCCTTCACGTCGTCACTCGACAGTGCACAGGATACGAGCAATTCGGCCACCCGCGCCGCAGACACGGTTAGGCGGGCAGTTCGGCGGCCAGTTTTCCGGCCTGCACCGCGGCGACCAACTCGGCGTGATCGGCCTCGGTGCGGTCGGCGTAGCGGACCGCGAACGCGCTGACCGCGTCGTCGAAACTCTCGTCGCCGTCGAGATATCCGGAGGTCGAGCGGGGATCGAGGGACCGCGAATGCGCCCGTGCCAGCAGTGCGCCCGCCAGCCTGCCGTAATCGTCGAGATCATCGGCGTCGAGTCCGGCCGGATCGATGGCGCCTTTGAGATTGCGGAACTGGCGCACGATGAACGGCAACTCCCGCTCGCCGAGCACGATCGAGGTCCAGCCGAGCAGGATATCGGTCTCGGCTTGAACGTGCCTGGCGCCCTGGACGATTCGCTCGCCCTCGTGCCGCTCCGGGCGCGGCGGCAGATACGGGGCCAGCGCCGAGGGGATGGACTGCTTCAGTTGCAGCACCAGCGATTCCCCGTCGTTGCCGTGCAGCAGCGCCACGTAGCTGTGCAACCCGACGCTGCCGGTGCCGACGATACGGAAAGCGATGTCGGACACGGCGAATCGGGTGATCAGATTGCGTCGCGACTCGCGCAGCGTGGCGACGTAGCGTTCGAGACCGTCGATCACCGCCTCGGCGACCTGCTCGTCCACGGCGGTGAGAACCGGGGGGTCGCTCACGAATCGATGTTTGCGGACACCGGTCTCGTGGTCATCGATATGCTCGGTCCACTTCGAGGCCACCTTGGCGCTGGTGTTCTTGCGCGCCTTCTTGGCCGCCTTCTTGAAATTGTCCAGCAGATCGTCGGCCTTTGCCGCGCTGAGCACCGACTCGTCCGGCAACGCGGTCCACGACTCCATGAACGGCATCTCGGCGAGCCGATCGATCGCGGTCCGGTAGGAGGTCGCCGCGTCACGCGCCGCGGCCCGGCAGGCGTCCTCGGCGACACCGGACTCCCGGCCCGCCAGCACGAGACTGGCGGCGAGACGTTCCAGGTCCCACTCCCACGGTCCGAGGATCGTCTCGTCGAAATCGTTGATATCCATGACGATTTCGCCGCGCTGGGTGCCGTACAGGCCGAAATTGGCGGCGTGGGCGTCGCCGCAGATCTGCGCGTCGAGCCCGCTCACCGGACTGTGCGCCAGATCGGCCGCCATCAACCCGGCCGCACCACGGTAGAACGTGAACGGTCCCGACATCATCCGGCCCACCCGCAACGGGACCAGATGCGGCAGCCGATCGGCATGGCTGGCCTCGAGGAATTCCAGCACCCCCGGACGTCGCGGGCCGACGGCGTCGCGGTCGCGCGCGGTCACCGGGACACGCTCGCGCAGCGCGCGCCCACGAGCCCGCACCTCTTCGGCGGGGACGAAGTTCCGTAGGTCGCTACGGTCGCTACCACTGTCTGACACAGATCGGAACTCTAGCTGGGAGTTCTCGCGGTCGCCGACCGTCGGCGGCCGAGGCGTCGCTCAGGCCGTCGGGGTCGGGTCGGCCCTGTCGGCTCGCAGGGCGGGGTCGACGGGGGTGAGCGGGAGCAGCAGGGCGCCGGGGGCCGTAT
>NZ_JAFMPL010000147.1:0-15556 GCF_019038455.1 Nocardia noduli | reverse complement strand
CTGTTCCACAAGGGCAACCTCCTCGAACGCCCCCGCGACATCACCCCGCCGTCAACCGACGCGACCGAACCCACCCGAACGGAGGTCGCCTGAAACTTGCCGATCCACAGGATTTGACAATATCTCGCGGCGAATTCCGGCTGACACCTATGTCTTTCAACTCGCCTGCTCGTTCACCGAATCCGACGGCTGATGTCGTTGTCGGTTCACGCCCGTGCCAGAGTGATTCGCGTGATCCCCGGACATGTGCCCGACGCGCCGCCTCCCAAGTACGACGATAGTTTCGATGTGCCAGTGCTCGTCCGCAGCCATCCCGCCAACAAGCCCAGCCGGAAGCAGCAGCAGACAGCTAGATATCATCCTTGGATCTGGTCGAAGAAGTTCCCGAACGACGGCTGGTATTCCACGACCACCACCTGGCGCGACATCATCAAAGCCGCGACAGAGGTCGGCCGGGATGTCACTCCACACCTGGTGCATCAACCCCAGTACGCCCAAAGGGAACTGGCTGCCCGAGTTGCCCCGCTTTACGCCTATCTCGGCGCGCTCGACTTCCGCCCACCGTATCCCGTGCCGGGTGCGATCGGCCGACGCCTCACCCTGAACCCGGTGTATGCCTACGGCACAGAGCGGACCGCGAAGAACGCCGCTGCCTACCGGTTGGGCATGACAATGGCCGAGTGGGCCTGTCGGTCCCTGCTGGGCCTCGGCCAGACGGAGCATCTCGAACTCGGTGGCCCCGTCCCCGCCCTACACCAGAAATTCAAGAATGCGCACGCGAAGTTGCCGGACTTGTGGGGGCGCCACAATGCGGAAGCAACCTATTGGCTGATCGAGGCCAAAGGCGGCGACGTCGGCCTGCCCGCGCTCCGCAAAGGCTGGGAGCAACTACAAGCGGGAAGCAACATTCTCGCAGCGTACCCACATCGCATCGTCCTGGTCGGAACCTCGGCGCGGCCGAAGGACGACCTGTTCCTCACCATCGACCACAACCTCTGTCACGACCCGAGGCACCGGATGCTCATCGGCCCCGGCAGCGGTGACGACTTCCCGACCGGCCCGGACAGCCCGGACAGCCCGGAGGACAACCTCGGCGAAAGGGACGACGCGCTCCTCGCCGCGGCCCGCGCTCAGATGCTTATCTACTTCGCTCTGCGCTACGCACCCACATCACAACTGCGCACAACACTGGTGCCCGCCCAGCGCGGCTTCCGCCGCACCGGCCTGATCACGCCCCTGGAACGCACCGACACCGCAGCGATGCGAGCCGATGTCGGCGAGGTAGCGCGAAGCGCCAGCCGCAGTGCCCGGCGCAACCGAATTCGCAATATCGGGCTCGACGACTTCCTCACCTGCCGGATCGCCGAAACCGGCATCCACCTGGGCATGTCACGGCAGCTGTTCGCAGCCTGCGCCACACTCCACGTTCGCGCCATCGAGCTGCGCGCACCCAGTCTGCTTGCTGAAGAGGCAGCGGAGTTCATCGAAGATGAACGGGAAGAACGCGGCCTCGACGACCGACGGAACTTCTACACACACCTGGAAGTGGCCCGTCCCCGGCTGCAGCGGCAGCTCCGCGAAGCTTACGAGACGGCAGCAGAATACGAGTGGAGTGACCTACTGGACTACAATCCAAACCTCCAAACCGATGCGCCGAGCGACGAAATCGTCCTAGAAGCAATAACGCCGGGAACGTATCTGGCGGTCAGCCGCCACATGCTCCCGGCACCTGCCTAGGGCCCGTCCTCAAAGCCATATGAGCAGGGCGGCCAGGTCGAGCATTCCTCGATACGAAGTCGCGGTCTTGTCGTAGCGGGTGGCGATGGCCCGGTATTGCTTGAGCTGGTTGAAGCAGCGTTCGACCACGTTGCGGCGGCGGTAGGCAGTCCGGTCGAAGGCCGGTGGGCGGCCACCGGCACTGCCCCGGCGACGGCGGTGGGCTTGTTGATCGCTGCGTTCGGGGATCGTGGCGGTGATACCGCGCCGTCGCAGGTGGTGGCGGATCGCCCGTGTGGAGTAGCCCTTGTCGGCCAGCACCCGCCGAGGCCGTATCCACGGTCGCCCCCGCCCCGGTCGTGGCATCCTGATCCCTGCCAGGACCTGGGTGAACATGGTGCAGTCGTTGACGTTGCCCGCGGTCAACACCATGCTCACGGGGCGCCCGAGCCCATCGCAGGCCAAATGGATCTTGGTGGTCAGCCCGCCACGGGAACGACCGATAGCATGATCAACTGGCTCGCTGTACCCGACGCCGGATTCGTTGTCCCCCTGTGTGAACCACACGCGTACGCCCGCCTGCGGAGTGCTGGTGGGCGCGCACGATCGTCGAATCGATCGACACCTCGCGATCGAGTTCGGCCACCGCCTCGGCGACCACCCGAACCTGCGCCACGAGCATCGCCAGGGTGCCGTTGCGTGACCACCGCCAGCACCGGTTGTATACCGTTTTCCACGGCCCGTACCGTTCGGGCAGGTCGCGCCACGCGACCCCGGTCTTGGCCTTGTACAACATGCCGTTGATCACCCGACGGTCATCGACTCGGGGGCCGACCCTTCGCTCCCGATACCGGCAACAGCGGCTCGACAACCCGCCACTGCTCCTCACTCAACTCGTGCCTACGCACCACAAACACAGATCAAAGCACACCAACCACAACAATTTTGAGGACAGGCCCTAGGGCGCAGGCGGATTCGAGCCCTTCGAGAGTGCCCTCGCTGACCCGCCCGATCCTCTCGCCCGCGCGGATCATGGCGCCGATGTCCTCATCGGGAGTGTTCGGGTCGATGAGGATCCCCAGCAGGTCGTCGTCCAGCAGTGCCTGTCGGTCCTCGGCGGTCTTGACGCGTTCGGTGAGTTGATCTTTCATGCGCCATCCCCCTCACCTTGTGCCATGAGGTTGCCGACCACCTGATAGACCTGTGGCGGTTCATGAACGGTCAGAGCTGCTCTGCAGTCAGTAGTAGGCGCAGGTGGGAGTCGGCCCACGTGTCGAGCGTGGTGACGTGCGGCGAACGCAGGGCCAGCAGGGCCTCGGCAGCGCGCGCTAGACCGTGATGCCGCAGATCGCTGGCGATGTCGGCCGCACGGATGAACCAGCTCGGCGGCAGGTGCCGACTACCTCGGTGTGGCACTTCGGAAGAAAGTTCGAGTGCCGCTGCCACTGAATCGCCGAGCGGGTTACGTTCTGGCTCGATGGTGGCCGCCCGCCAGTGCGAGTCCTCGACCGGGGCGAAGTCCGGGACGATGACAGCCTCGCGGAGTACCAGGGCGGTAGGTCGGAGATGTAGCCGTCGTTGACGACGGCGGAGTTCGCCTGCGATGTAGCGCACCTCACCGCTCGCTAGCGCGGACGCTACGCAGTCCAGCGCGCCCGGCGTAGTCGTAGAGTGTCGAATCACGATGGTGGCCGAACCGCCTGCGGCTCGTACGTGCGCACGCAGTTCCTGTGTAGCGGGGAAGTATTCGATGCCCTCGACCGATTCGACGGCGATGACGCGTATGGAGTCCGCGCGGAGCCGGGGGCGGATTACCGCAGGTCGACGATCGGCGAGTCGGTCCGCTTCAGCATCGAGATCGGCGACGAGCAGTTCCTGCGGCAGTGTTTCCCAGGCTCCGGCCGACGGGGTGATGGTGGTTCGGGCGACAGTGCTGCGGCCCAGGTGAAGTTGCCGGTTGGCTGCTCGGGAAGCGCTGTGGGTCACCACATATCCGGACGCGATCGCGGAGAGCCGTGCCGGGCCTGACATGCGGGATCCGAGCTGGGCTGCGGTGGGTGAATTTTGGGTGTCGTTCAGTTCGATCCGCCGGTGGATCGCCAGCACCATGCCGGTATCGGGTTGGGCGAGGTAGACCTCGACCGTGCGGCTGTCGGTGTCGCCTGTGACGCGTGCGCCGAGGCCGGTCAGACGCAATAGCCGCATCGGCGTGCGGGCGGCTTCGGTGCTGCCGAGTACCTCGGCGGCGATCGAGCGTCCACCCTGCGCGCCGCGATGCCGAGCGACAATTTCGGCGACCAGTGCGGCAGCGAGCACCGGGTCGTAGCGGGCACTCAGATCGCGGTAGGCCCGGAGCTGATCGGTCAGCGCGTCGAGTGCCTCCAGCGGCCACCGAGCGTTGGAGGATTCCAGCTGTTTGCGTGCCACCGCGAATGCTGCCAACGATTGCGGGCTTGTATGGACCACGCCGTGGGAGATCAGCTCGGTGAGTGGAATGAGCGCTGCTGCCGTGCCGGAATCGGCGGTGGTCGGGGTGCCGCCGACATCCACGTGCACGGTCGCGAGGTCGGGGTCCTGTCGGTCCGCGAGCCGGAATGCCCATACCGCCAAGGCGACAGCCTCGGGATTGGCGCCGACGGCCGCATCGGTGCGCGCATAACCCAGGTCGTGTGGAACAAGAAAACGAACTGTCACAGTCGGTAGCTCGACGGTCGGCACCGGATCCTGTGTGGACGGACGGATGACGGTGGCACGGTAGCCGAGACGTAACGCTTTGCGGGCGGCCCGAGTTGCCCGCGGACCGAGGTGGGCGACGAGCTGGTCGTCGTCGAACTCGGCAGGCGACCAAGGCGTAACCGGCTCGGCGGCTGCGTCGGCCCGATAGGTCATGACCGTCATCAGGCGGTGGCGACAGAGTGTCACGGAATGACATGTGCAGGAGGATGTTTCGAGCGAAACATCGGTCGGTAGCGTGGTGGTGGTGCCGTCCTCGAAGCGGCCGGTGACCGTGCCGTCGTCGGTGACGGCCAGCGTTGGTCCCTCGCCACGCTCGAGATCGCGCGACGCACGTTTGACCATCCCCCGGTTCGTCAGCGCGGTCAACGAATCATCGGTCAGGGCCAGTAAATCCGTCCGCATGGCTCACTTTCCGATGGTGTCGGCCAGGAAGCCGACCAGCTCACCCGGTGTCATGGCGCCGACCTGCACACCCACGTCGGCCATCCGCTGCGCGATCGCGCGGTCATACCAGGGATCGGCGGACTCATCGAGCGCGGCCAGACCGAGCACCGTAGTGCCTTGCCGGGTAAGTTGCGCGGCCGCTCGGATCAACCGGTGCGGGTCCTGACCCTCGCCGAAATCGGTGATCAGCACAACGATCGCCTTGCGCGGGTTCTCGATCAATCGCGCGCCGTAGTTCAGGGCCTGTGCGATATCGGTGCCACCGCCGAGTTGTACCGACATCAGCAGTTCCACAGGGTCGTCGACGTCTTTGGTGAGATCCACGACGCTGGTGTCGAACGCGACCAGGTGTGTCTTGATGCCCGGCAGGCCCCACAGACACGCGGCGGTGACCGCGGAATGGATCACCGACCGAACCATCGACCCGGACTGGTCCACGAGCAGGATGACCTGTCGACGTTCGAGCCTGCGACGGGCACGTGCCCGGAAATGCGCTGTCTCGACGTAGAGTCGACGCTCATCGGGCCGATAGTGGGCGAGATTGTCCGTGATCGTGGCGCGGAAATCGAAGTCCGCGGCTCGGGCGCTGCGCGACGACCGCCGGGTCCGGGTGCCGGAAAAGCTGGTCAGTATCTCGGTGGCGAGCTTCTCGATCAGTTGGCGCACCACGGCTTCCACGATCCGACGGGCGTGCCGCAATACCTGCGGGTCCATCAGATGCTTGGTCCGCAGTAGCGCGGACAGCAACGTGGTGTTGGGTTCCAAGCGTTGCAGCACATCGGGATCCGTGACGATCTCGGTCAGGTCGAAACGCTGGATGGCGTCTCGTTCGAGGCGTTCGATCGTGGCCTTCGGGAACAGTCGGTGGATATTGTCGAGCCAATCGACCGGCGTCAGCCGGGACGGCTCGTTGCCGCCCGGACCGCCACTGCGGACGCCGCGCGCGGCCAACTCTGGGTCACGCCCGTATAGCCACTCCAGCGCGGCGTCCTGCGCTGCGGCCTGAGCCGACAACATGGTCGACTGGGCCAGCGATTGCGCCGGTTCGCCGAGAATCAGCCGCCATCGCTCCAGTTCGGGGCCGAGTTCGGTCATGGTCGATCCCCGATCGAGAGTAGGTTGTCCCGCAGCAGGACCGCCTCGACCCGATCTTCGACCAGTCGGGCATAGGCGATCGACTCGGGCTCGGAGGAGACTCGTAGCAGGCCAGCACTATTGCCGGACAGCCCGTGCACCTGCAGTAGTTGGTCGGCAAGCGCTGCCCGCTCCCGGGGTGGCAACCACGCGAAGGCGAGCCGCAGCCCCGGCAGCGCGGTCAAGAAGTCCAGGTCGGAGAATTGCCGCACCAGCTCGTTCAAGACCCGCACCACCTCGGGTGTCAGAATGTGGTCCCTGGCAATGGCCAGCAGGCCGGATAGGAAGTCGCCGAGGGTGTCGGGGCGTCCGGCGTGGCGAATGGCACCCTCGGTGCGGGCCAGGTCCGGAGCATCGGCAAGAACCCACAGCATCGCCATCGCCGCGCCTCGGAGCGCCGGGGGCCGGTCACCGTGCGCGGCTCGGCCTATGCTCGCGAAGATATCGTCGAGTGGGCTGCTGAGCAGATCTCGGGCGTGCACGACAGCGTCGCGGATCGCGATCAGGCTGTGCAAGGTGCCTGCATCGTCAGGAAGAGATCGGCCACGTACCCCTTCGACCAGCCACAGCAGCCGAATGGTGGCCTCGTCGATCACGGGGACCAACGCATCGAGGGATCGACTGCGCCACAGATCGACCGCAGCGGCCAGGAGAACACCCAATCCGGGCAGCTCCGTGGTGGTTCTGATCGCGGTGGCCGAATCAGCGAGTACCATTCCGAGGAGGTCGCCGAGGTCGCAGGCCACCGCGTCCAACAAGACCGCGGCCAACTGGGCAGGATCGCCGCCAGCGGCATTGAAGCGTTCACGCAGCCTCGTCGTGGCGGCGTCGACGAGCGTCGGTCCCCATGAGCTCGCTTCGATGAGAGCGGGCAAGCGTAGGTCGGTGTCCTGCACCGACCACGACTCGATCAACGTCGAGGCCTTGCGTGCACGAGCTTCGACCCGGGTGAAACCGGGTATGTCCAGCACTCGTAGGCGGTTGAGTACCACCCCGGCTGGCACGGTTGTTGGATCGGCGAGGTCTACCCGCACCTCCAGTGGAGTGGCGCCGAGCAGCGCTACTCCACATCGGGCGAGCTCGGCTTCGGCGTCGGCGACCAAGGGCGGCTGCGGAGTGTCTGGATGCAAACGGCCGACGGCCCGGCCGGACAACGCGACCACCATCTCGGCCACGACTGGATGAGTATGCGGATGTGGACGGCCGCGCCCGGTCCACGGCAAGGGATGTTCCAGAGCTTCGTCGATCAGAGCCGACGCCAACCCGTCGAGCACATCGGTTCGCGTGGGCACCGAATGGCCGCGCAATCGTGCCAGTCCACCGATCATGGTCTGTGCCCCGATCAGATCGGCGGTCGACACCACCACTCGGCGCGTGCGCAGGCGCGACACCACCGATTCCACCACGTACTCCGCGGCTGCCTGCGCCCCGTGCTCCCATCGGTGCTGGTAGTAGGCGGGCGAAGGCATGCCGGACTGGTATCCGGCAAAGGCATCGAGTCGTCGGAAACTGAACGGCACCAAATACGTACCGCCCGTCGCCGCCGGGGGCATTTCCGGCACCGCAGGCCAAGCGCTGTCAGGTTCGGACGTGGCCATGGCGCGGACCAGCGCAGGGCGGTGAAATCCGCCGGTGACGACGACGATCTCGGCATGGGGCGCGTGGGCCACGGCGGCCGCGACCCATGAACTCATATAGGACTCGCGCTCGGTGTCCTGCGGAGACACCTCGCCCTGGCCCCGGATGAGATCGAAATACGCGTCGAGCCGGGTGGAAAGGTCCGGGCCGCCGATCTCGAAGAGCTCATCCCAGAGCGTGTCGACATTGTCGACGGCAAACTCCCGACAGAGCCGACCCACTGCCTCGCAGTACCGCTTTTCCGCGTCGGCGTACCGATTTTCGTGTTCGACCAGTGCACTGTGCCAGGCGGGGAGGTCGATGAAGCGCACCTCGGCGCCGACGGCGCTGCCTTCCTGCAACGCCACCCATTCCGGGGAGTAGGCGCACAGCGGTGCCCAGGACATGTGGTGTCGTTCCGCGTCGCGAAATCCGGTGAACACAGCGATCGGCAGCTCATGGCCCACCAGCAACTCGTCGAGCCGGTCGTTCATCTCGGCCGGACCCTCGATGAGGACGAAGGCCGGGCGGAGCCGCTGGATCGTCTCTGCTACCAGTTGCGCGCAGGTAGGACTGTGGTGGCGGACCCCGAGGAATGTGACGGTCATCAGCCGGGCAGCTGGAATCGGGCGGCGTGCATGGCTTTCCATGCGCGACCGGACTTCCGGGGCACCTGTGCTTCGAGGTAGTGCCGCAACCGCGCCAAATCGTCGGGGTCGTCCTTGGCCGCTGTGCCTGCCAGGCACTCGACGATGTCGGCTGCTGTACCCGCCTCGCCGCGCAGGTACCACCCGCGCAGCCCGACGGCATGGGCGACGGCCACGGCCTCGGCCGTGCTCATCACCGACGACATCCGATCCATTCGAGCTCCGTCGCTCGATTCGCCGGAACGCAATTCGCGAAAGGTTGTGACCAGCACCTCCAGCACATCGCGCCGTGGTGGGACCGGCACTCCGGAGCGCTCCAGCAACGTGGCGGCCTGCTGTTGCACCAGGGCGAGTTCGGTCGCCAGATCCGCGATCGGAAAGACGGTCTCGAAGTTGAACCGCCGCTTCAAGGCCGCGCTCATCTCATTCACTCCGCGATCCCGAGTGTTCGCGGTCGCGATGACGTTGAAGCCTTCGATCGCGAATATCATTCCGGCATCGCCCAATTCGGGTACCGCCAGGACCCGATCGGACAGCAGAGACAGGATCGAGTCCTGCACTTCCAAGGGGCACCGGGTGATTTCTTCGAACCGGACGACCTTTCCCTCGCGCATCCCGCGCATGACCGGCGCGGGCACGATCGAGCGCTCCGACGGCCCGTCGGCCACCAGCAGGGCATAGTTCCAGCCGTAGCGGATCTGATCCTCGGTCGTGGCAGCGCCACCTTGGATCGTCAGCGTCGAATCGCCGGAAATCGCCGCGGCCAGCAGTTCCGACAACAGCGATTTCGCAGTGCCGGGCTCGCCGACCAGCAGCAACCCTCGGTTCGTGGCCAGCGTGATCAGCGCCCGGTCGATGAGTGAGGGATCGCCGACGAACTTCGTCTCGATTCCGGCCCCCTCGTCACCCGTGATAAACCGTTTCGCCGCAGTGATACTCAGCTTCCACCCCGGTGGCCGGGGAGCCGTGTCCGTGGTGGCCAGCTGGGCGAGTTCGTCACGCCAGCGAATTTCGGCGGACGGTCGCTGCGTTTTCCGAGTCGACTTGTCGGTCATCGCAACGTCTCCAATTCGCGCAGCAGCTCAGACATCGTGATGGTGTAGAGCGAGAAAGTATGGACGGCTTTGTGGTGCTGGGCGGCGGGCACCTCCCAGGTGTTCTCATCCCGCACGGAGTGCTTCCAATTCCCGGATCAGTTCCGATGCCGTGACCGGTGCGAGGGTGTTCAGGTCGGTGCCGACCAGGTTGACTCTCGTGATGGTGTGGGCCGAATACTGCATCAGATTGCGCCATTCCATACTCGGCGAAATCCACAGGTGAATCGCTCCGCCAGCGGACAGCGGCCTCACCATTCGGTCGATGGCGCCGTCGGAGGATTCCCGCTTCCACCCGTGGTGCGCCAGTGCCAGTAGCCGCCCTGGCGAACATTCGAGATCGTGGTATCCGCGCAGGTCCGCAGCGAATTCGGGTGAGTCCGGTGCCCAGAACGCTCGATCGAGCTGCGAAAATGGCTGCAAAAGAGCATAATCCGCGAATATCGACGCCCACTCGGCGGCGGCCTCACCCAGGAGAAGCGGATGGGCGATGCCTACCTCGGCGTCGTCGGAGATGACGACCACGTCGTCATCGAGGTCGGCAAAGGTGAGATCTTCAGCAATTCGAAAGGACTGATGAATCGTGCCGTCGACGCCGAATGTAGCCCACACCAGTCGCCGTGCGAGCTGGCGCAGCATCGGATGGTCGACGAACAGCTCCCGGTGCGCCTGGACCGACCAGCGTCGGCTCTCGACCATGGCCTGCTCCATGCGCCGAACCTGTTCGCCGGCGACCTTCTTCGCGCCGTCTCGCAACGCCGTGAACTGGTCGTAGGCCGCTGTGGCGACGGCGCGGTCGTCCTGGGTGGCGGGCTTGGGCAGTGTGTTACGGCGCGGGCCTGCAGCCCACGAACCGTCACCTGCGCGACGGCCTTCGAAGACAACGGGTTTGAGTTGTTCATCGAGATCGATGACGAAGCCGCGCGATCCGTAGTCCAGCGTGAGCCGACCATCCTTGCCCAGACCGAAATCCGGGATGGAGCGATCGGCCAGTTCGTCCGTCGTGATGCGGCGCTGCGCCGCGAGAGCATCGAGCTTGGCCCGCACGGCCTTCCTGAACCCGCGCTGATTGGCGCGAAGGCCGATGTCACGCAGGTGCCTGAGGGCGGTCGTAGTACCGATATCGGCCAGTACGTCGAGGCCGGTTACCGCACGGGCCGAAGCTGACTGCCGCGGCCATTGAAGGATCAGAGGGACCAGCAGCCGTGCGGCTTCGTCGTCCCCGAACAGACCCACGGCGCGCAAGGTCCAAATTCCACCCGCTGGGTATTCGGCGAATACCCATGCCTGGAACAGGCCCCACGCGAAGCCTGCCATCGACATCGGATCGACGATGGCCGAGAGTTGTTCGATCGCAGTGCTATCCGGGGAGCGTTTGGCCAGCATGGCGCACACCACTTCCACCGTCGACGCAGGCAGTGCCCGAGCGGTGTCGCTCGTCAGCAGCGGCGGTAGCACCGGCAGTATCAACCACGACGGCATCGGGGCCGGCTTCCGGCGCGGCCGAAACAGCTCCGGCAACTCCGCCGGGTCGACGACCGGGACATCGGGCAGCTGGACGCCGAATTCCACAGCCAGGTCCGGGTTCTGCCAGGCATGGATCCGCAGCAGCGTGCCTATCGCCGAATGCCGCCCAGCACCGGTCGACAACAGCCGCATGGCACGGCGCGGGAAACGTTGCGCCGCCGCCATCGCCGCACTCGGAACCCCGTATCGGTCCAGGTTCTGCAACAGCAGGCTGAACGCTTCGTCCGTAGGCAGATACGACAGAATGTCGGCCAAGTCGCGCGTATGTTCCCGCATCCAGTTGGTCACGTGATCCACGAAGCCGACGGTGGCAATCACTGTGGCTGCCTCGGGGCCGACGCGGGTGACCACGCCGATGTACCCAGCCGTGGTCACGCCACTTCGATTACCGGGCCGCAAACGGGCGATGAACGCCTCCAACTGGGACTCGGTCGTCACCGCTGTCGCAAGAAGTGCATACATGGTGTGAGCCCAGTAATCGTCGGCCACTGCCACGTTGATGTCGGCGGTGACCCAGGACTGCTCAGTAGGCGTCAGGTAGCTCGCGGCAATACGAACCGGCAGATTTGCTGTTGCCGAACGTATTTCGCCGAGCCGTGCGACGGCGGCCCGATACAGCTCGTCGGTGGCGACAACCAGGTGCTCGCGTGCTCGCTGCAAAGCGACCAGGGAATAGAAATGGTAGAAGTAGCGCCCAACCGACCATGGCGTCAAGTCGTAACCGCGGCCACCCGGAGTATCGCGGTACCCCCGAGGCATCGTGGTCGCGATAAGTGCGGCCTCGGTGGCGAATACCACACCGCGCTGGGCCATCCACGCGTCGACCGTCAGGGTCCAGTAGCCGACGCTGTCATCGTATCGCCCCTCGTGTCGCCGTTCGCACTCGACCACGACTGCCAACGCGGCAACCCCGAGCGGCGTCGCCGATGCTGGATCGGCCAACGAGGCCGCCCCGGCCTCGGCCGCTTCTGTCGGCCACGAGGCCGCCAGCGCCCGGTGCAGCGAGTCCCGCTCGGCTGCGATCAGGTTGTCATACAGCTCGACAGCCCGCTGATCAGGCGTGAACGATCGGTACGGCGCAAAGCCGCGGACCGGAAGTGCCACCTCCCGCCAGGCTGCGGGAACCTCCCAGGCGTCCTCGTCGAAGTCGCCACGATGGTGCTCTGTCTCGGTGGCCATCGGCTCCCTCTCGAGTACTGCAAACAACTGCCCGTATTCAAGCAAACGCGACCGACAACCGACCCTCGCCGGAGGTATCGACGCTACGACAGGCGCCTTGGTGATTCTGTCAAGCCGTGGTGGGAGCGATGGTCTGGCGGATTCCTGGAGCGGGCGTGAACGTTCGGTTGTCGCGCAGCAACGCCCAGAGCACGTCGACAAGCCGCCGCGCGAGGGCGAGGAGGGCTTGCGGGCGATGTTTCCCTTCGGCTCGTTTTCGCTGGTAGAAGGATCTGGACGGCCCATCGCGCATGCTGGAGACCAACGCAGCCATGTAGAACACCCGCCGCAGCCCTCGGTGGTAGCGCTGGGGTTTGCGCAGATTGTTCTGGATGCGGCCGGAGTCGCGTGTGGTAGGGGCGAGACCAGCGAACGCCGCCAGCCGTGCCGACGT
Organism: Nocardia noduli; assembly: GCF_019038455.1. Lineage (NCBI taxonomy): Bacteria > Bacillati > Actinomycetota > Actinomycetes > Mycobacteriales > Nocardiaceae > Nocardia > Nocardia noduli. Next base: position 3,029 of record NZ_JAFMPL010000147.1, on the reverse strand, counting down.
GGCGAAGTTGGCGAGATCGCCGGTGGTGCCGACCAGAAACTCCGCGCCGAGAATTGGCCCAAGTCCGGGCAGGCTCTCGATGATTTCCGTCTGCGGATGGGCCCGGAATGTTTCAGCGATCTGCTTGGTGAGGTCTTTGATCTCGCGGTCCAGATCGAGCAGTTGGCAGGCCAGCCGCGCGACCAGTGGTGCGGTCGCGACCTCGGCCGACAGCGTAATGGTCTGCTGTTCGGCTGCTTTGAGGGCTTTCATGGCAACCCCGGCGGCGGTTGTCGGGCGGACTCCGTGGGCGTTGAGGTACTCGATGAGTCCTTGGCGCCCGGTCCCGCGAATACCGGTCGGGGTCTGGTATCCAGTGAGCAGGGTCAGCGGCGCCCGAGCCGAATAATCTAGCGCCGCTTCCAGGGCGGGAAAGATTCCGGTGAGCAGCTCCCGCAGCCTGTTGATACCCCGAACCCAGTCGCCAGCCAGGTCCTCGCGGCGCGCGGTGAGTACAGTCAGATCGGCTATGACCTGATCGGGCGACGCGATCTCAGGGATATCGCTTCGCAGCCGGATGGTTTCGGCGATCACCCGAGCGTCCTTGGCGTCGCTCTTGCTCTCGCCGCCGAACGCGCCGGACATTCGGTTGACCATTCGACCGGTCACATAGCTCAGCGGCCGTCCGGTTGCCAGCAGCAAAGCAATAAGCAGGCCCGCCATGCTCGAGGTCATGTCCACCGCCCATCACACCTCGACGGCGGTCTTATCGGCTCGGGCGATGAGCTGTTCGGTCGCTGCCTGGGTATTGGCAACCCGTTGGGAGAAAACCGTTTTGCCGGTCTCGTCGACTGCGCAGGCGTGGTGGGCGGCCTTGCCCACGTCGATACCGATCCAGATCTTCTCGCGAACCGCCACGCGGGCCGTCCTTCCGTATTCGCAGCCAGAACCTGCGGACGACCTCGCCGGCACCTCCATAAACAGCGACCACGCGCACAGATCGCAATTTGCGGCCGAGGTGTCGAGTACGACGGGGTGGCCACTCACCAGGAGCCACACCACGGCAGAGGGCTGATAGCCACGCCCCGCCGCCCTGGGTGTCTAAAGCAACCTCGCCCCAGACCATTTCGATCTTATGGAGGGCTGAGTCGGCGAGTGCGGCGTCGAAGCCGACCTCGGGGCTCCACCCGGTACCGGTCACTCCGCATCCGCGACGCCCGATTTCCGACCTCGCCCTGCGGTGATCGTCAGCAGATGGGCGCCACATGAGAGCGCGAGAACACCGCCACATACGGCAAGTCACAGGTCCGTATCGGCGAGGTCATCGACCGCATGGGCACAGAGCCTCCTCCATCACGCCCGCATCGACGCCGGGCAGTCCGCCGGTAACCCGGAGGCTGCTACACGGTGCGGCGACCATGCATCAGTCCCATCTCACCCCGGCCAGGTGTGGGTGTTACGCACTCCGCGTCGCCTGAACAGCGCAAAGAACACCTCGAATTCCTCGCTCGGTTCCACCAGCGACCTGGTCGGTCGCCGCGTGCCGATTCCGAGCGGTGGCATGCTTGTATCACTCGGGTGATCGCCCGATCCGCGGGTGCAGGTCCTGTGGGAGACGTGCGGTTCAGAGTGCTCGATTGTGCGGACAGGGAAGATGTGATGGCCGCAAGACCGAGTTCCCCGACGACGAGAAGTGTGGGACGACGACCAGATCATCGACCGGGCATTGGACGTCGCCAAGAACCCGGACCAGCTGCCGGTCCTGCAGAACAACGGCAACTGGGCATGCATTGGGACACGAAACGGAGTGGAAATCAAGGTCCGTTAGACCTGGTCGCCTACTGCCGGAGCGACAGCGACGCTGGGGAGTGGGCAAACTTGGTCGACGAGCTGTGCGCGATTCTCGTCAAGCGCCAGATCAAGATCACGCAGGTCGAGCGCGACCTCGTGGCCAACCTGCTCGGCCAGTTCAATCCGCCGGTCGAGGGATACCCCTACATCAGCGACCCGGACGGCGTGCTCTCCAAGCTCAACGTGACTACATGATACGCCGCGACGATCTGCGGCTCGTCGGCTGCTCGGATCTTCGTCGCGGTAGGTCGCTCATAGTGCCGGCATTCCCCAGACACGCGGCATGCCGCTGACGAGGGTGTCGACTTTCCGGCCCTACTACGGTCCGAATGCGCTCATCGGCATGATGGTGCGTTGGGCCGACCCTGCCCCGGCCGATCCGAACAGCCTTATAAGCGGAAAGAGCGGATGATCTGCGTCGCAGTCGATCAACGTCGCTCCGCCGAACGCCGTGAACTGGCAAGTCGTTTGCGAAATCGCAACCCTGCCATCACCACCCGCAGCCCGACCAGCTCGAGGCTGCCATGCACCGCCGATCACCCCGTTAATGGTTGCCGAGGTCGGGTCATTCAGCGAAGGCCCCGCCGCTGGTGTTGGCGGTCAGCGGCCAATGCGGACGTTCTCGAACGCGCGGGGCGCGGCATGAGGGTGTGTGAGCATTCGCCCTGCAAGCCAGCGATCGGTTGCGAAAGGTTGGTCCGACATGCCATCTACCCACGCGGCACCGAACCGCATCGAGCGGGTCGCCACCCGAGGGCTGGCCGTTCGGCCAGCCTCCGGAGTCCAACGCGAATTTGACCTGGCTCCAGATCGCCTGAACCTGGCTGAGCGAGGAAGGACCGCGGCAAGTATCACGCCGCCTGCGGCTGCCTGGTCTCCTGGACGCTAGGCGGACGTACACGGTCTTCCACACCCGCTTTGCCAGATGGGCTCCCCAACGCACCTCGGACTTCGGCCGGTCGGAAACGCGGTGGACGATCATCAATCAGATCACCGTCGTCCGCGGCACAGCTGAGGAAGCCATTGCCAACCAGCTCACGATCAACGAATGGGAACTACCGGAAGTGAATCGCCTGTAAGTGTTGGTGGTGGCTGGCCTGGGGCTGGCTGGCAGGGTAGGTGCTGGTTTTTCAGACCGGGGTGTGACTCGTGAATCGCCTGGCCCCGTACGGGTGCCTTTCCCGGGAGTTGTCCTTCTC
>NZ_JAFMPL010000146.1:0-15582 GCF_019038455.1 Nocardia noduli | reverse complement strand
CAGCAATCAACGCCCACCACCACTGGCGCGAGTCTTACGAGCGCCCTGTTCGCGGCCCGTCTCGCGTCCGAGCGGTCGAAGCACATGCGACGAAGTCGCCAGTCTCGACCGCTCGGACGCGAGACAAAGGGGGCCGCTAACCCGCGGCCCCGGCCGCCAATATCACAGCCGCCTACAAACCTAGGCCGCGTTGGGCGAGCCAGGCGGCGGGGTCGATGTGTTGTCCCTGTTGGATGACCTCGAAGTGCAGGTGGGGGCCGGTCGAGTCGCCTCGGTTGCCCATGCGGGCGATCTGCATACCGGCCGGGACGCGTTCGCCGACGGAGACGAAGAAGTCGTACATGTGGCCGTAGACGGTGATGGTGCCGTCGTCGTGTCTGATGCGTACCCACAGGCCGAAGCCCTGGGCGGGGCCCGCGTCGATGACGGTGCCGGCGGCGACGGCGTAGATGGGGGTGCCGATGGGGGCGGCGATATCGATGCCCGCGTGGAAAGTGCCCCAGCGGGAACCGAATCCGGAGGTGAAGGCGCCGATGGCGGGCAGGACGAATCCGCCCGCGCCGGGCAGGATCGAGCCGGGCGACAGCGGGATGGTGCCGGAGGTCATCCAGGGCTGGCGTTCACCGGCGACGGCGGCGGCCGCTTCGGCTCTGGCGCGTTCGAGGGTGGCGCGGGCGGCGGCCGCGACGACGGCTTGTTCGCGGATGCGTTCGCCGTTGGCGATGGCGTTGAGGTAGCGCCGCACCGAGGGCGGGGTCGATTGGAATTGCTGGGGATAGGCGAAGGCGACGCGCTGGGCTTCCTGCGGGCCTGGGGTGCGTTCGGTGACTCCCCAGGTGAAGGGGGAGTCGGCGGTGGCGAACAGCGCGACAGTCAGTATTCCGGCGAGGAGTACCCGGTGCCGGATCAGGAGGGCGCGGTAGTCGCGGTCACGTTGTCGTTGCCACAGTTCGCGAAGGTCGGGACGTGGTCGGCGACGCAGTTCGTGTAGTCGGGTCTCGATTCGGCGCAACGATCCGGTGACGATCGCTCGCAGCCGGGCCGGTGCGGCGCGCCGATCCTGCTCGATGACGCCTGGTCGGCCCGCGGCGCGTACTCGTTCGAGCCCCACGCGGCGAGCCTTCTCGAGGCGGCGAGCTTTTTCGAGCATTACGCAAACCCTAGCCTCGTCGATCCGCTGGGTAAACGATGCGGGCACGGTGTGTGGCACGTCGGGCACGGGCGAGGGGCCGCCGGGTGCGAGGGTCTACCGTCTTTCTCGTGTCTCGAGAATCTCGCCGGTCGAACATCCCACCTTTCTACGTGATGGATGTATGGAAGGCAGCCGCGCAGCGCGCGCGAACACACGGTGACGTGCTGGTGCTGGCGGCCGGGCAGCCTTCGACGCCCGCGCCCGCCCCGGTGCTGCGGGCGACGAAGGTCGCCATAGATTCCGAATTACTGGGCTATACCGAGACTTTCGGCATTCTGCCGTTGCGCGAGGCGATCGCGGACCATCACAGCCGGACCTACGGGCATCCGGTCCATCCGGACGAGGTGGTGGTGACGACGGGATCCTCCGGCGCGTTCACCCTCCTCTTCCTCGCGGCGTTCGACCCCGGTGACACCGTCGTGGTGGCCAGGCCCGGTTATCCGGCCTATCGCAACAGTCTGGCCGCGCTCGGCTGCCGGGTGGTCGAACTGGACTGCGGCGCGCAGACCCGGTTCCAGCCGACGGTGGCGATGCTGGAGGCGCTGCCCGAACCGCCGGCGGGCCTGGTGGTGGCCAGTCCGGCGAATCCGACCGGGACCATGATCGCCCCGGACGAACTCGCCGCGCTGGCTCGCTGGTGCGGGGCGAACGGGACGCTGCTGATCTCCGACGAGATCTATCACGGCATCACCTACGAGACGACGGCCTCGGGTGACCGCACCGCTTCGGCGTGGGAGACCTCGCGCGAGTCCGTGGTGATCGGCTCGGTGTCGAAATATTTCTCGATGACGGGCTGGCGTCTGGGCTGGATGCTCGCCCCGGCCGATCTGCGTCCGGCGTTGCAGCGGCTCGCGTCGAATATGACGGTGTGTCCGCCCGCGATTTCGCAGTACGCGGCGTTGCACGCCTTCGGCGCGGACGCGAAAACCGAACTGGACGGACATGTTCGACGCTATGCGGCGAACCGTCGGCTACTTCTGGACGGACTGCCGAAACTGGGCATCACCGATCTCGCCCCGGCGGACGGCGCGTTCTACGCGTACGCCGATATCGGCCATCTGACCGATGATTCGCTCGCGTGGTGCGCGCGAGTGCTCGAGCACACCGGTGTCGCCCTCGCGCCCGGCATCGATTTCGACACCGTCTCGGGTCACCGAACAGTTCGCTTCTCGTTTGCTGGAGCGACCGCGGATATAGAAGAGGCGTTGACCCGACTCGGCCGTTATCTGGACGGCTGACGCGGTCTCGATGCCGGTAGTCGAAGGTCAAGTACTGCAACAACTTTCCACAGACCGTCCCACGGGGCCTGCCGATGGGGTAGAAAATCGGTAGCTGGGTTTCCCCTCACGATTTCGCACGGAATGAACTGATGATGACTGGCACGATGGCACGGTGATAACCGCGACGACCCCGAAAGGCGAACGGCGTCGCCAGGCTCTGGTAGCGGCCGCCGCCGAGTTGTTACTCGAAGGCGGATTCGATGCGGTACGGCATCGTTCGGTCGCGACGCGGGCCGATTTGCCGCTCGCGTCGACGACCTACTATTTCGAGTCCCTCGAGGATCTGATCGCGCGTGCGGTCGAATTCAGCGGCAACGCCGAATTGGACACGATGCGCCGCCGCATCGGCGAAGTGAGTCATCGCCGGCGTGGCGCCGAGGCGACCGTCGACCTGGTGCTCGATCTGTTGATCGGCGCCGACGAGGCCGCGCGCGGACAGCTGATCGCTCGCTACGAGCGCTCGGTGGCTTCGGCGCGCCACCCCGAGCTCCGCGGCGTGCAGTTACGCCTGCGCGCGCAACTCGACGAACTCCTGGCCGAGGTACTCCGCCGCTCCGACCGCACGGTCCGGCCCGAACAGCTGCGCAGACTCGTCGCCGTGGTCGACGGCGCGGTGGTGGCGGCGCTGAGCGAGATGGATCCGGAACCGCGGCGGATGGCCCGTGGCGCACTGCTCGAAGTCATCGATATCGTCGCTCCGGCGACGCCCCAGCAAGTGGATCGCTTCCGGGCACTAGACTGACGCCACGTGAGCGAGCGCAGTGGGTCATCCTCAGGGGAGCCAACCGTAGGGACAGGGCGCATGTGCGCGAAGGATCCGAGCGTCAGCGAGGTGCGATCGTGAGTCTGGTTCCCAACGTCCTCGCCACCAGGTACGCCAGTCCCCAGCTGGTACACCTCTGGTCCCCCGAGAACAAGATCGTGCTGGAGCGGCGGCTGTGGCTCGAGGTGCTGCGTGCGCAGTCCGAGCTCGGCGTCGGTATCCCGGACGGTGTCGTGGCCGATTACGAACGGGTCGTCGACCAGGTCGATCTGGCCTCGATCGCCGAGCGCGAGCGGGTCACCCGCCACGATGTGAAAGCCCGTATCGAGGAGTTCAACGCGCTGGCCGGGCACGAACACGTGCACAAGGGCATGACCAGCCGCGACCTCACCGAGAACGTCGAGCAGTTGCAGATCCGGCTGTCGCTCGAACACGTGCACGCGCACGGTGTGGCGATCGCCGCCAGGCTGGCCGAGCGTGCCGCCGAGTATCAGACGCTGGTGATGGCGGGGCGTTCGCACAATGTCGCGGCTCAGGCCACCACACTCGGCAAACGTTTCGCGTCGGCCGCCGACGAACTGCTGATCGCGTTGAGCCGGGTGCGCGAACTCGTCGACCGGTATCCGCTGCGCGGGATCAAGGGGCCGATGGGTACCGCGCAGGACATGCTCGATCTGCTCGACGGCGACGCGGACAAATTGGCCGCCCTGGAACATCAGGTGGCCCGTCATCTCGGTTTCGCGACCGTGCTGACCAGCGTCGGTCAGGTGTATCCGCGCTCGCTCGACCACGACGTGCTCTCGGCGCTGGTCCAGGTGGGCGCGGGCCCGTCCTCGTTCGCGCACACGATCCGGCTGATGGCCGGGCACGAGCTGGTCACCGAGGGTTTCCAGCCCGGCCAGGTCGGTAGTTCGGCGATGCCGCACAAGATGAACACGCGTTCCTGCGAGCGGGTCAACGGCCTTCAGGTGGTCCTGCGCGGTTACGCCTCGATGGCCGCCGAACTCGCGGGCGCGCAATGGAACGAGGGTGACGTCTTCTGTTCGGTGGTGCGTCGCGTCGCGCTGCCCGACGCCTTCTTCGCGATCGACGGCATGATGGAGACCTTCCTGACCGTGCTCGCCGAATTCGGGGCCTACCCGGCCGTGATCTCCCGCGAACTCGACCGCTACCTGCCGTTCCTCGCGACCACCAGGATGTTGATCGCGGCGGTGCGCGCGGGTGTCGGCCGGGAGACCGCGCACGAGGTCATCAAGGAACACGCGGTGGCGGTGGCGTTGGCCATGCGCGAACAGGGCCGCGAACCCGATCTGCTGGATCGTCTCGCCGCCGACGCCCGTTTTCCGCTGGACCGCGCCGGACTCGACGCGGCGCTCGCCGACCGATCGGCGTTCATCGGCGCGGCGTCCGCGCAGGTCGGCGAGGTGGTCGCCACCGTGCAGAAACTGGTCGACAGCTACCCCGAGGCGGCGCGCTACACCCCGTCGCCGATTCTCTAGCGGCATCACGGTTTCCGTGCCGATGGCGCATCCACGCGTCGTCGGCGCGGTCCGGGTTAGGGTGCCGGGGTGAATCCGTACACGATCTTTGCCGAAATCGTCGCCGGGCGTGCGCCCGCGTCCACGGTGTACGAGGACCAGGACGTCTTGGCATTCATGGATATTCGCCCGATGACGCCGGGACATCTGCTGGTCGTGCCGAAAGTGGCCGCCCGCGATCTGTCCGAACTCGATCCCGAGGTCGGGGGAAAATTGTTCAAGGTGGGGCAGTTGCTGGCGGCGGCGCTACGGGATAGCGAGGTCGGCTGCGATGGGGTTAACTTCTTCTTGGCCGACGGTGTGCTGGCCGGGCAGGAGGTATTCCATGTGCACCTGCATGTCATCCCGCGCACGGCGGGCGACGGCTTCGGGTTGCGCGGTCGCCCGACCAGTCCGCATCGCGTCGACCTCGACTATCTCGCCGGTTCCATCCGGGGCGCGCTCGAACGACGAGGCTGACGTCCGGCCGCGCCCGGTGTTTCCGTCGATTGTTTACGGACCAGGAAGTTTGCTGAACAGACGCTCTCTGGCTGATTCTCGCCCGTGATTTCGTAGCTCGAGTTACGTTTGAGGTCGTCAGAGCGTTGTTGATGGAGGTGGGACGTGCGACTTTCAAAGTTTGCTGTCTCGATGCTGTTTATCGTGGGGGCGCTGCTCGGGCCGGTGGTCGCCCAACCGGCGACGGCCACCGCCGCGCGGATCGTCCGGATCGACGATGTGAGCCCGACGAGGTCCGAGGTGTACATCGACTCACCCGCGATGGGACGCACCATTCAGGTCGATGTGCTGCACCCGGCCGGTGGCGGCGGGCGTCCGTCCTACTACCTGCTCGACGGCCTCGATCCCGGCGTGGGACAGAGCACCTGGCTCAACGCCACCGACGCCGAACCGTTCTTCGCGGGCAAGAATCTGAACGTGGTGCTGCCGGTGGGCGGCCAGGCGGGCTACTACACCGACTGGCAGCAGGACGATCCGCATTTCGGCCGGTACAAGTGGGAAACCTTCCTCACCCGTGAACTGCCGCCGATCATCGACGCGGAATTCGACGGCAACGGTGTCAACGCCATCGGCGGACTGTCCATGGGCGGTAACGCGGCTTTCATTCTCGCCGCGCGCAATCCGGAGCTGTACCGCGCGGTCGCGGGTTACAGCGCGTGCCCCGACACCGGCCTCGCGACCGGCGCGGTGATGTTCTCCATCGCCAATCGCGGCGGCAACCCCGGCAATATGTGGGGTCCGCCGGGCAGTAGGGCGTGGGCCGAACACGATCCATCGCTGTTGGCAGATCGCTTGCGCGGCAAGACGATCTATCTGTCGACCGGTACCGGAGTGCCCGGTCCGCACGAAGCGGAGATCAAACCGCAACTGGCCGAGAACATCATCCTCGGCGGCCCGGTCGAGGTGGGCATCAACACCTGCACCGTCGCCTTCGACCAGCGCCTGCGCTCACTCGGCATCCCGGCCAGGATCGAATACAGTCCCACCGGAACCCACTCCTGGTCCTACTGGCAGGACAAACTGCACGCCTCGTGGCCGACCATCGGCCCAGCCATCGGGGCGTAGCTCGCGATCGGCGCTCAGGGGTTTCGTCGCACCACGCGGACGACGGCCACGAGCACCACCGCCGCGGCGAGTGAGGCCGCACCGAGAATGACTGTGCCCGCGGGGAATCCGAACATCTCGACGTATTCGGTGGCGATAATGCGCTGACGGTAGGCATCGTCGGTGGGGGCGGCGGCGAAGGCGAAATCCGTGCTGATCGCGTCCGGCCGGTGGATGCCGACGGAGAGTTCGGTCAGGTAGTCGTGACCGCCCGCGGCGAGGTCCTTCAGGTCCTGGTCCTCGAAATCCTCTACCCTGCCCGCGAATTCGACATTGTTGTACTGCGTGTCCGCGTCGGCGTCGACCCGCCGCACGCGGTGATCGCTGAGCAGGTAGAGACGCACCGTCTGCGGATCCTCGGCCGCGCTCGACATCCGCATCGGGTACACGAAACGATCGGAGTCGAAGGCGAGCCGAATCGGGTCGAGCGCGCCGGTCAGCGTCCTGGCGCCGGTGAGTTTGACGGCGACGAACGACCAGTTCTCGCGCAGATAGGGGTCAAGGCTGGCGGTCACCTCGGGTCGCATCGCATAGCCGTTGGCGCCCAACCAGTTCCGCAATCCGTCCAGGCTGCCGCCGGACAGGGTGGTCGCCTCGATCGGTCCGAGACTGACCTGCTCCACCACGGTCGGTCCGCTGCCGGGCGGGGCCGCGGCCGAGGTATCGCCGCCGCCGTCACCGGAGAACCAGTGCCGTTCGGTGACAATCTCCGGCGCCGTCACGCGGGCCAGTTCGGCGAAGGTCTGCGCCGAACCCGCGCTCACCCGCGCCGGGGACGGTGTCGGCACGATCAGCGCGGCGTGGTCGGTGCCGGACTCCAGGGCCAGTCGCATCACGATCGTCTCGCGGCGTCCGTCCCATCCGGCCAGCGCCACTTCGTCGTGCACGGTGGCCGTATTGCCCGGACTGACCACCCCGCCGCAGGCACAGGCGGAGGCGGGAGCGAAGGCGCCGAAGCCGACCGCAGACAGCAGCAGCGCGGCGGTCGCGGCGAGGCGAACGACGGTATGGGTGCGCATTCGGCGAGCCTAGTGGCGTCGAGCCCGCGGTGACGCGGAGTTCGCTCGTCGCCCGGAGGGCGCGACCGGGGAACAGTAGGGTGGACCGCATGTCTGTCGAGAGTGTGGTGGCGGCGCCGATCGCCAAGACGGTGCCGACCGAGCGGGTCCATCACGGCGACGTCTTCGTCGACGAATACGAATGGCTCCGGGACAAGGAAAACCCCGAGGTCATCGCCTACCTGGAGGCGGAGAACGCCTATACCGAGGCCAGGACCGCGCATCTCGGCGGCCTACGCGACACGATCTTCGACGAGATCAAATCGCGCACCCAGGAGACCGACCTCTCGGTGCCGACCAGGATGGGCGAGTACTGGTATTACTCGCGCAGCTTCGAGGGCAAACAGTACGGCGTGCACTGTCGGTGCCCGATCGACGCGAATGCCGACGGCATCGACGCGTGGACCCCGCCCCAACTGGAAGTGGGCACCGAGGTCGAGGGCGAGCAGATATTGCTCGACAGCAATGTGCTCGCCGAAGGACACAACTTCTTCGCGCTCGGCGCGTTCTCCCTCAGCCACGACGGCACCCTGCTGGCCTATTCGGTCGACACCGTCGGCGACGAGCGCTACACACTGCGCTTCAAGGATCTGGGCACCGGCGAACTGCTCGGCGACGAGATCGTCGGCACCGCGCCGGGCGCGACCTGGTCGCTGGACGGCACCCACGTCTTCTATCAGACCGTCGACGAATCGTGGCGTCCCGACACCGTGTGGCGGCACCGTCTCGGCACCGCGACGGAGGCCGACGCGAAGGTCTTCCACGAGCCCGACGAGCGCTATTGGGTGAGTATCGGGGCCACCCGCTCGGAGAAGTTCCTGATGATCTGGGTCGGATCCAAGATCACCACCGAGGGCTGGGTCCTGGAATCCGACAATCCGGAGGGTGAGTTCCGGGTCATCCTGGAACGTCGCGAAGGCGTCGAATACTCCGCCGAACACGCGGTGATCGCCGGTGAGGACCGGTTCCTGATCCTGCACAACGATGTCGTGGACGGGGTGAAGGCGCAGAATTTCGTGCTGGCCGACGCCCCTGTCGCCGATCCGTCGAATATGACCCTGCTGATCGGGCACCGCGACGACGTGCGGCTCGAGGATATCGACCCCTTCTCCGATCACCTCGTGCTGAGTTACCGCCGCGAGGCGCTGACCAGGGTCGCGATCTGGCCGCTGACCGAGACCGGCTACGGCGAGCGCAGAGAACTCGAATTCGACCTCGAACTGTTCTCGGTCGGTTCCGGCTCGAATCCGGAATGGAAGCAGCCGACGCTGCGGATCGGGCTCACCTCCTTCATCACCCCGACCCAGGTGTTCGACTACGTCCCCGCCACCGGGGTGCTGCTGTTGCGCAAGGAACAGCCGGTGCTCGGCGGCTACGACGCGAACGATTACGAGCAGCACCGCGATTGGGCGCTGGCCGAGGACGGCACCCGGATCCCGATCTCGCTGGTGCGGAAGAAGGGTCTGCCCGAGGGTCCGAAACCGTTGCTGCTCTACGGGTACGGCTCCTACGAGGCGAGTATGGATCCGTCCTTCTCGGTGTCGCGGCTGTCGCTGCTCGATCGCGGCATGGTGTTCGCGGTGGCGCATGTGCGCGGCGGCGGTGAGATGGGCCGACTCTGGTACGAGAACGGGAAAACCCTCACCAAGAAGAACACCTTCACCGATTTCGTCTCCTGCGCAAGGCATCTCATCGATTCCGGCGTCACCGGCGCGGATCGGATGATCGCCGATGGCGGTAGCGCGGGCGGGCTGCTCGTCGGCGCGGTCGCCAACCTCGCGCCCGAACTGTTCGCGGGCATCCTGGCCAACGTCCCGTTCGTCGACCCGCTGACCTCGATCCTGGATCCCTCCCTGCCGCTGACCGTCATCGAATGGGACGAGTGGGGCAACCCGCTGGCGGACAAGGACGTCTACGACTACATGAAGTCCTACGCCCCGTACGAGAATGTCGAGGCCAAGGACTATCCCGCCATCCTGGCGATCACCAGCCTGAACGACACCCGCGTGCTCTACGTGGAGCCGGCCAAGTGGATCGCCAAACTGCGCGTGACCAAGACCGGGGATTCCCCGCTGCTGCTGAAGACCGAGATGAGCGCGGGTCACGGCGGTGTCAGCGGCCGGTACGAGAAGTGGAAGGAAGTCGGGTTCGAATACGCCTGGGTGCTGGACACCCTCGGCCTGTCGGGCGAGTAGTCCGACCGGCGGCGCGGGTTCGAAGCCCGCGCCGACCCCTCGGCGCGGACCGTGACGGGGAGTTCGTCGTGATGTCACGTTCGCTGCACGTCGGCGACACACGGACCTGACACCGTTGATCCATGAACGCCGAGCTGATCGTGTCCGTGTCGGGGATCCGGGACACCACCCGGGATGCCGCGATCGAATTCGCCGCCGAGATGGACCGGCGCGAGATCCGTCTCTCGCTGCTGGTCGCGCCCCGGCTCAAGGGCAAGTACCGCCTCGCCGACGATCCCGCGACGCAATCCTGGCTGCGCGGGCGGCGGGCCAGGGGTGATGCCATCGTGCTGCACGGCTACGACCAGGCCGCGACCAAGAGCCGTCGCGCGGAATTCGCCACGCTGCCCGGGCACGAGGCCCGGCTGCGGCTGACCGCGGCGGATCGGGTGATGGAACAGGTCGAATTGCGCACCCGGCTGTTCGCCGCGCCCCGCTGGGACGCCTCGGCGGGAGCCATCGAGGCATTGCCGTCCGTGGGATTCCGGCTCGCGCTCGGCCTCACCTCGGTACTGGATCTGGAACGCAACACCGCGCAGCGCGCCAGGGTGTACGGGATCGGCGAGGGTTTCCGGGCGGAACCCTGGTGGTGCCGTGCGCTGGTGATGGGCGCGGCGAGGACCGCGCGACGCGGCGGCATCCTGCGCCTGGCGGTCTCGGCCGCACAATTGCAGCGCTCGGGTCCGCGTCAGGCCATGGTCGACGCCGTCGATCTGGCCCGCTACTACGGCGCCGTCAGCGAGGTATATCGCTGGGAGCCGTTCGCCGCCGCTCGGGCGGCGTGAGAGACGCCGCCCTGTGCGGTGTGGTCGGGAATGTCGCGGGTGTATCCGGTCGGGATCACCCAGCTGACGCCCGATCGGCGTCGCCGCCCGGTACAGGCGTGAACGGGCGGCGACGTGCGGCGTCGTCGGACGCGATCAGCGGACGGGGGCGACCTGCTCGATCGGCACGGCCGCGGTGGCGCTGTGGGTGAATCCGCCCGCCTCGGCGCTGGACAGGCCGAGCGCGTGTTTACACAGCACGGTCAGGCAGCGGTCCATATCGGCGAGTAGCAACTCCACCATGTCGTGGGTGAATCCGTGCCGGATCACCGCGCGCATGATCGTCTCCTCGCCCCGGTCGGCGGGCAGCGGATACGCGGCGATCAGCCAGCCACGGCTGCGCAGCCGGTCCGACAGGTCGTAGAGATTGAAGTTCTGCTCACCGCGCAACCGCCACGACACCGCCGTGATACCGAGGTTCGGATCGCCCGCGTGGATCATGTCGAACAGTCCGGTCGCCTCCAGCCCTTCGGCGAGATACTGTGCGACCCGGTAGATTTCGCTCTGCACGCGGGTGTAGCCGCGTCGGCCGAGCCGGATGAAATCGTAGTACTGGGTGATGGCCTGCCCGCCGGGGCGGGAGAAGTTGAGATTGAAGGTGGCCATCGCGCCGCCGAGGTAGTCGACGTTGAAGATCAGCTCCTCCGGCAGGTCGGCCGGTTCACGCCAAATCGCCCAGCCCGCGCCGAGCGGGGCCAGACCGGTCTTGTGGCCGGAGGCATTGATCGATTTCACCCGGGGCAAGCGGAAATCCCAGACCAGGTCCGGTGCGCAGAACGGCGCGAGGAAACCGCCGCTGGCCGCGTCGACGTGCATCGGGATATCGACGCCGGTGGCGGCCTGGATATCGTCGAGTGCCCTGCTGATACCGGCGACGTCCTCGAACAGGCCGGTGAAGGTCTGCCCGAAGGTCGGCACCACCATGATGGTGTTCGCGTCGCAGTAGGCGGCGATATCTTCCGGACGCATCATGTAATGGTCATCGCGCAACGGGACCTGGCGGATCTCGACGTCGAAGTACCGTGCGAACTTCTCCCAGCACACCTGTACCGGCCCGCAGACGAAATTCGGTGTGCCCTGTCCGCCGCGCGCTCGCCAGCGGAATTTGGCGGCCAGCCCGCCGAGCATGGCGGCCTCGCTGGAACCGATGGTCGATGTGCCGAGGACGGTGGCCGGATCGGGAGCATTCCACAGATCGGCGACCATCCGCACGCCGCGCTTCTCGAGCTCGGCGGTCTGCGGGTACTCGTCCTTGTCGACGATGTTCTTGTCCATCGATTCGGCCATCAGCCTGCGGGCGTAGTCGTCGGTCCAGGTGGTGCAGAAGGTCGCCAGATTCATCCGGGAAACCCCGTCGAGCAGTAATTCGTCGTGAACGAGCTGGTAGGCCACCTGCGCGAACATCTCCTTGTCGGGGAATCCGGCGCGGGGTGCGCCGTGTTGTAGCGCGGCCATGGCGAACAGGTCATCGGCTTCGATATCTTCGGGCATCTCGCCTCCAGGGCGCGTTGGCGGAAAATATTTGCCGGTTCCGTGCGTAGTGCACGAGACTCGATGAAATTGATTGTCTTGCTTGAGTATCAATACCACAAGATATGTTGCCAAATGATGGCTATTCACATCAATCGGGCGATTTCCCGGCCGACGCGGTGTGTACCCGGCGTCGTCGGCCGTATTTGCCGATTCATCGCTCGAACGCTGCCTGCGACACGGACCGCACGGTCCGGCGAATCGAAGCGTCGTACCGCGCGGTCCGTGCCAGAGTAAATCCGGGCTCGGCGAATACCCGGCGGCGCGGCAGAATCGAAACCGGAGCAGACCACGACGTGAGGGTGACGACATGACTTCCGACGATCCGCACACCGCCGAGTTGCGCGGCCGGATCTCCGCGCTGATGGGAAGGGCGAAAGAGGATCTCACGCAGCTGGTCTCGTTCAAATCGGTGGCCGATCCGCGACAGTTCCCCGCCGAGGAATGCGAGCGGACCGCCCACTGGGTCGCCGACGCCTTCGCCGGGGTCGGGCTCACCGACGTCGGACTGCACGAGACCAGGGACGGCAGCAAAGCAGTCGTGGCCCGTCGAACCGCGCCGCCCGGCGCGCCGACAGTGCTGCTGTACTGCCACTACGACGTGCAGCCCCCGCTCGACAGCGGCGCATGGCGCACCCCCGTGTGGACGCTGACCGAACGCGACGGCCGCTGGTACGGGCGCGGCGCCGCCGATTGCAAAGGCAATATCGTCATGCACCTGACCGCGCTGCGCGCCCTGCGCGAGGTATGCGGCGACGATTTCCCGGTCGGCATCACCCTGGTCGCCGAAGGGTCCGAGGAACAGGGCACCGGCGGGCTGGAGGCCTTCGTGCCCGAGCACGCCGACCTGCTGCGCGCCGACGCGCTGCTGATCTGCGACAGCGGCAATGTCGCCGTCGGCATACCGACCTTCACCGAAACCCTGCGCGGCAACGTCACCGTCGTCGTCACCGTCGAAACCCTCGCGGGACCCGTGCATTCCGGCATGTTCGGGGGAGCCGCGCCGGACGCGCTCGCCGCGCTGATCCACCTGCTCGCCACACTGCGCGACGCTCGTGGCAATACGACGATCGCGGGCCTACCCGCCGACCAGGAATGGCCGGGAGTCGAGTATCGGGAGGAGAACTTCCGCGCCGACGCCGGTGTGCTCGGCGGTGTCGGCCTGACCGGTGACGGCACCATCGCCGACATGCTCTGGGCCAGGCCCGCGTTGACCGTGCTCGGCATCGACGCGCCGAAGGTCCTCGGATCGTCCGCCGCGATCCAGCCGTCGGCCCGCGCCCGCCTGAATCTGCGCATCCCGCCCGGAATCGACCCGGACACGGCACTCCAGGCGCTCACCGCCCACCTGATCGCGAATACGCCGTGGCACGCGAAACTCACCGTGACACCCGAGGCCACCGGCGCGCCGTTCCGTTCCGGATCGGGTGGACCGGCCCGCACCGCGATGGAGGAGGCGCTGGCCGCGTCCTACGGCAAGCCCGCCACCACCCAGGGGCAGGGCGGTTCCATCCCGCTGTGCACGGTCTTCGCGAACACCTACCCCGACGCCGAGATCATGCTGCTCGGCGTCGAGGAACCGCGCTGCCGGATCCACGCCCCCAACGAAAGCGTCGATCCCACCGAAATCGAGCACATCGCCCTGG
The DNA here is from genome assembly GCF_019038455.1 of Nocardia noduli. NCBI lineage: Bacteria > Bacillati > Actinomycetota > Actinomycetes > Mycobacteriales > Nocardiaceae > Nocardia > Nocardia noduli. The sequence continues at coordinate 1,915 of NZ_JAFMPL010000146.1, read as the reverse complement.
CCGAGGTCCTCTTCCTCACCCGATACGGCGCCGACGGCAGCTGGGACCGGCCCCTCGGACCGTGACCTAGGTCGCGAACTCGCGCTCGCGCTCGGCATCGATCGCGGTGAATTCCGTTCCGGCCGGACCCATTTCCGACAGACGCCCGAAATATATACCCCTGGCTTCCGGCGCGACGACGCCGAAATGGATCGGCACGGCGATTCGAGGGGCGACCGCGCGCAGATAGTCGACGGCCTCGCTGATCCGCATCCACGGCGCCGCCGCCGGAATCGCCAGCACACCGACCGGTGTCGACGGCACCCACAGCGAATCACCCGGATGGACCAGCTGTGCCGGGTCGTCGGCGGTGCCGAGCTGGAAGACCGTGTTGTCGATCACCGGGATATCGGGATGGATCACCGCGTGCCTGCCGCCGCCACCGGTGATCCGCAGATCGCCCAGCTCGACGACCGCGCCCGCGTGCACCGCCTCCCACGCCTCCCCGCGCAACGCCGCCGTCTGCGGATCGGAGAACAGCCGCGCGCCCGGATTGGCGTCGATCAGAGCCTCGATACGCTGCGGATCGATGTGATCGGGATGCTGATGGGTCACCGCGATGGCATCCAGACCGGTGATGCCCTCGAATCCGTGCGAGAAATTGCCCGGATCGAACAGCACCTTCCTACCGTGCAGCTCGACCAGGATGCAGGAGTGGCCGAAGTGAGCTATTCGCATGGACCCATGCTATTGGCAGCGTGCCGCTTCTCACCCGACCCCGCACGGTGTCGGGACGCCGACGGCGACTAGGATTTCGCTGGTAACCCCCCGAATACCACTTGAGGAGCAACGCGTGGCAAAGGTCGTGGTCGAGGTGATGCCGAAGGCCGAGATCCTGGATCCGCAAGGACAGGCCATCGCCGGTGCGCTCCCGCGTCTGGGATTCGCCGGAGTCTCGGATGTACGGCAGGGCAAGCGATTCGAACTCGATGTGGACGAAAGCGTCAGCGACGCCGAACTCGAGCAGATCGCCGAAGCCCTGCTCGCCAACACCGTCATCGAGGAGTGGAAGGTGGTCCGCGTCTCATGAGCGCGCGGATCGGAATCATCACCTTCCCCGGAACCCTCGACGACGTCGACGCCGCCCGCGCGGTGCGCCGATCCGGCGCCGAAGCGGTCAACCTCTGGCACGCCGACGCCGACCTCAAACAGGTCGACGCCGTCGTCGTACCCGGCGGCTTCTCCTACGGTGACTACCTGCGCGCAGGCGCCATCGCCCGCTTCGCGCCCGTCATGGGCAAAGTCGTCGAAGGCGCGCGCCAAGGACTGCCGGTCCTCGGCATCTGCAACGGCTTCCAGGTGCTCTGCGAAGCAGGTCTGCTGCCGGGCGCGCTGACCCGCAACGACGGCCTGCACTTCATCTGCCGCGACGAATGGCTGAAGGTGGAATCGGTGGATACGGCGTGGACCTCACGCTACGAACCCGGTGCGCAGATCCTGATCCCGTTGAAATCCGGAGAAGGGCGCTACCAGGCGTCGACCGAGGTACTCGACGAACTCGAAGGGGAAGGGCGGGTCGTATTCCGGTACGCCGGAGACAACCCCAACGGATCGCAGCGAGGAATCGCCGGGATCGCGTCGGCCAACGGGCGCGTCGTCGGGTTGATGCCGCACCCGGAACACGCCACCGAGCCGCTGACCGGGCCGAGTGATGACGGTATGGGGCTATTCCTTTCGGTACTGGACAGCCTCGTACGGGCTTGATTTTCGGCGGCCCGGGGGCCGCGGGTTCGCGGCCCCCGGTGTCTCGCGTCCGAGCGGTCGAGACTGGCGACTTCGTCGCTTCGCTTCGACCGCTCGGACGCGAGACGGCCGCGAACGGGTCGCTCGTAAGACTCGCTCCGTTGGGGTGGGGTGGGTATGGATTGTTGCTTTC
>NZ_JAFMPL010000145.1:0-15585 GCF_019038455.1 Nocardia noduli | reverse complement strand
GGCCACTGGGCGGTGGTGCGGGCAGTGATTCCGGCGCCGGTTCGACCTCGAATCCCGGGAACGGGTCGTCGAGTGGGGCCGGTGCAGGATCCCGGGCGCGATCGACCTCCCCGAACGCGAGCGGCTCCTCCGGCGCAGGGGCCGGAGCCGGTGCAGGGGCGGAGTCCGGCGGTGCGGCCGGTGGGGCCGCGGGTGGTGCTGCCGGTGCGGCGGTGATGGCCGCCCAGCAGGTCAAAGCCGCGGGTGAGCAGGGAGTCGCCGCGGTCGAGTCGCAGACCCGTGACGCCGCCGACGGGGGCTGGAATCCCGATTCGCTGACCCCGGCGGAGGTGCGGCGATGACCACGAAAATGTACGGACGGTGGGAACGCCCCCGCAGCGCAGGGTTTTTCGGCCTGACCTGGGGAGTGTCGATGTTCGGGCTCGGGCTGGTGATCACGATCATGGCCGGGTTCCTGATCTCGCGCTCACTCAGCGTCGCCGCCGTCCTGGTGGTCGGAGCCGCCGTGGTATTCGCTCCGTTGGCGGTCACGATCAACGGCCGCACCGGCTGGGAACTGCTGATGCTGCGCGTCCAGTTCGCCACCGCCCGCGCTCGCGGTGAACACCTCTACAAGGCGGGGCGCTTTTCCCGCCTCCCGGGTATAGCGAAACTTCCCGGCTTGCTGGCGGATTCGAGCTTGTCGGAGTATGAGACGGCGGGCGGGCGGCGGTTCGCGATGTTGCACATCCGTCGCAGCGACCACTACACCGTCGTGCTGCGGGTCGTGCCGCGCGGTAAGGAACTGGTCGATCAGCCTCAGATCGACGCCTGGGTCGAAGGGTACGGGCAGTTCCTGGCGACCCAGAGCCGTGGCGGTGAGGTCGTGGCCGTCACGGCGGTCCTGGACAACGTCGTCGAGACCCGGCTGCGCCAAGCCCGTGAGGTCACCCGGCTGGTGCGCGAGCAGGCTCCGGAGTTCGCGAAGGCGGTGATGCGCGAAGCCGCCGCCGATCTCGGCGGGGTGGGTGTGCGGATCGAGGCGCGGATCGCGATCACCTACCGCGCCATCGGTAAAGGCCGTGTGCGTCGAGACGAGGCCGAGCAGGCTCGCGAGATCGGGCAGCGCCTGCAAGGCGTTTTGTCCCAGCTCGCCCGCGCCGGGCTGCCGGCGACCCCGCTCCAGGCGTGGGAGGTTCTGGGGTTGGTGCGGACCCGCTACGACCTGGCCTCCCAGCGTGACGTCGAAGCGGCCGGGGCGTCGCTGCTCGAGACCCAGTCCTGGGATTCTGTCGGCCCGGTCGCTCACGTCGATCGCTGGGATCACTACGTCCACGACGGCGCCCGCTCGATCACCTGGGAGATGGACGCCGCCCCGCGCGGCGCGGTCATGGAAACCGTGCTCGAGGAACTGCTGCGCCCCCGTGCGGACGTGCCCCGCAAACGTGTGGCCCTGTTCTACCGGCTGCATTCGGCCGCCGAGGCCACCAGCCTGGTGGACTCGGATTTCCGTGACGCCATCGCCGCTGAACAGACCGAGCGCGGTATCGCTTCGGCGTCGGCGCGTATCCGTGTCGGTAACACCAGCGCCGCGCGCGAGGAACAGGCGCGGGGTGCGGGATTGACCCGGTTCGGGGCGTTGGTGACGGTGACCGATCACCTCGATGGGGACCTGCCCGGGATCGAGGCGTCGGTCAAGGCGATGAGCGCGGCGTCGCGGTTGAGTGTGCGCCGCTGCTACGGCTCCCAGGCCGCGAGCTTCGCCGCATCTCTGGGGATCGGTTTGGTCCTACCGGAGCACTCTTCGATTTCCAAGCGGGTCAGCGCATGACCGGCGACAACAGCGCCCAGCGTGATCGGCGGCGCCACCAGACCGTCGCGGGAGTGCGCGTACTCACCGCGACCGCGCGTGCGGCGACCGAAACCGCCGCCGCCCGGCCCGGGATCCGCGGTTGGTGGGCACGGCTGGCGATATCGAGCGATGATCACCGCCGGGCCACCGCCGCCCGCCGCACCGACACCGCGGGTGCGGACGATGGCTTCGACCGATCGTCGGCAACGCTCACCGACCGCGGCTACCGCGGGCCGGGCGGCGGCCGAGCCACCGTCGTCACCACTACCCCGGAATGGCGCGCCACCACCGTCCAGGTCGCCGGTCTGTGGCCGTTCTCGGTCGGGGCGAGCGCGCCCACGGTCGGTACTCCGGTGGGCTCGCACTACATCACCGGCGCCCCGGTCCACTTCGACCCGATGTCCTGGTTCTTGAAAGGGTTCATCACAGCGCCGATCGCGTTCGTGCTGGCGCTCAATGGTTTCGGCAAGTCGTCGCTGATCCGGCGGATGGTGACCGGGGCGGTCGCGGCGGGGGAGACCGTGCTGTGCATGGGCGACACCAAGCCCGACTACCGCGATCTCGTGCAGCGGTTGGGCGGTCAGGTCGTCGATGTGGGCTACGGGCACGGCACGTTGAACCCTCTCGATGTCGGTGCGCTCGGGGCGATCGTGGACCGGCTCACCGATCCCGACCAGCGTCGCCAGGTCGCCGCCCGCGTGGAAGCCGGGCAGGTCAACATCGTCGCCGGTCTCATCGAACTCGTGCGCGGGTCCCGGGTCGCCGACTACGAAGAAGTCCTCATCGCCGCTGGGCTGCGCGAGCTCTACAGCCCCGCACACGATTTCACCTACGAGCGGCCTCCGCTGATCGAGGATCTGCTCGAGGTGATCTCCACGGGCGGTGAACGGCTGATGCGGTTCGCCGAAGAGGACGACGACGCCACCTATCGTGCCTCCACCAAAACTTTGCGCCGATCCCTGCGCGCGCTGGTCGAAGGCCCATTCGGGGCCATCTTCAACGGCCCCACCACCACACGGCTGGACCTGGCGAGCCCAGCGGTCTGCGTGGACGTTTCCCGCATCCCCGAGGGCGACACCAAACTGTTGGCCGCGGTGTTGATGGTGTGCTGGAGCGAGGGGTTCGGCGCGGTCGCTGCCGCCCACGCTCTATCCGACGCAGGACTCGCCCCGCCGCGCACCTTCGAAGTGATCATGGACGAGATCTGGCGCGTGCTCGGTGTCGGCGAATTCATGGTCGACCGCGTCGATGCCCTGACCCGGCTCAACCGCACCCTCGGTACCGGGCTGATCATGTGCAGCCACACCATCAAAGACCTGGCCGCTTTCGATTCCGCCGCGGCACAGGCCAAAGCGCTCGGGTTCTTCGAACGCGCTCGCGCGAAGCTGATCGGCCCGGTCGGCCCGGAAGAGATCGACCGTATCCGCTCGGCCGTCGGGATCACCGAGACGGAGAAACTGCTCGTCACCTCCTGGGCCGCGCCGCGCCCACCCACCGATGACGACCTCGACCCCGGACAACGCGAAACCCCGCCCGGCACAGGCTGTTTCCTCTTGAAGACCGGTGAAGCCGCCGAGCCGGGTGTGGCCTTCCGCATGACCTTCACCGCGACAGAACGAGCCAGCCAGGTCCACAACACGAATCGACGTTTCGATCTGGATACCGAATCGAGCAGGCGATGACCAGCGAAAATGACGATGAACGCGACTTCGAGAACGACCGCCGCCGCAGCGATCCTACTACCGATCACCCTGCTGGTGCTGCTACTCGGGGTGATCGCCGCCGATCCCCGCACCTCCTGCACCACACCACTGGCCGCCGGGGCGGGTGGGCCGACCGGGCAGACGGTCGCGGGTTTGAGCGAAGCGCAACTGCGGTTGGCGCGCGACGGGGTCGTGATCGGCAAACAGCGCAGGATGCCCGAATCGGTGATCATCGCCGAACTCGCAGCCCAGGGGGTCGAGTCGGGGTTCCGGAATCTGGCGAACCCGTCGGTGCCGGAATCGCTGAGCTATCCCAACGACAGGCTGGGCCACGACCACGACTCGATCGGGCCGCATCAACTCCGGGCCAGTGTGTGGGGGTCGGTCGGGATCGCGAAGTTGATGGACCCGGCCTACCAGATCAACTGGTTCTACGACCGCGCCGAACAATCCGGGACAGCGGCGCAACAGCTCTCACCTGCGGAGTTGGCCCAGCACATCGAGCAATCGGCGCTCAACGCCTACGCCGGACAGATCGAACTCGCCCGCGAGCTGTATCAGCGGTTCGCCGACATCGACCCGCGCACAGCATCATCCGCGGCGGGTGCCGCGCCGACAGGGTGCGGTTCGGGGGCGGTGTCGGTGTTGAGTCCGGCCGAGGCCAGTGCGTTCGGGCGGGCGGTGATCGAGCACGCCTCCCGCTGGATCGGCACCCCGTACGTGTGGGGCGGCGGGGACATCAACGGCCCCACCAACGGCGGCGTGGACTGCTCGGGACTGACCCTGTACGCGATCTACCACGCCTCCGGCGGCCGGATCCGGCTCCCGCACTACACCCAGGCCCAGCAGGACCACCCCAGCGCGGTCGTGATCCCGTTCGCGCAACGACAGCCCGGGGACTTGATCTTCTTCACCAGCCCCGGCGAGTCCGATTCCCATCACGTCGGGATCTATCTGGGTCCCGACGAGCAGGGACGCGACCTGCTCCTGCACGCGCCCCAATCCGGGCAGACGGTCACCACCACTCTGCTCAGCGGTTTCGCCGGGGAGCGGATGGACGTGCGCCGCTACGAAATTCGCGAGCCTGCGGGGGTGTCGTGACCGATCACGCGTGCGCGCCGATCGCGCGGGGATCGTCTGCCGCGCCGACGCAGCGATCCGGAGAAGAACGCGTCGTGGTGCGCGAGAGGCGGGCTGTCCGACATGGCTGAATCAGCGCACCCCGCCATCGAGCGGGGGGAGGATCGCGACCGCGATCCGGATGAGTTCGCGATGCGCGTCGATTTCGCCCTCTCGACGGTGTTCGCGCGCGCCCTCGGCGGAAGCGAGATCGACGACGAGCTGGCGCAGCGCATCGATGAACGTATCGGTGAGATCGCGCAGCGGTGGCGCGATCACGACCGCCTCGGCGGCGACTGGGCCTATCTCGTCGACGCGTACGCCGATTGGCGAGCGCGCCCGGACACGATGGCCCGGTTCATGGATCGGGTGAGCGCCGACCGCGCCGCCGGCTACGACGCGATGAGCCCGGCACAGCTGCGCAGCCACCACCAGGCCCGCGCGATGACCGCGAACCGCCACAGCGAGACTGCCGCACTCGCCCCCGGCGAACTCGACGCCGTGCTCACCACACCCAGTGCTATCGCGTCCGCCGACGGCGACACCACCGTCGCCATCGACGCCGCGCTCGCGACCGAGCCCGACACCCCCGGACCCCCGGCCCCCGACGTCTCGGGCGAGGGCCTCGGCGAACAGGACACCGCAGCGACACCAGACCCGACGGAGGTCGAACCGTGAGCGAGCACGCCACCGACCCACAGCACGAGGCTCCGATGTCCCTGCGCGAGACCCAGCAGCTGGTCACTGACAACGTCACGTTTCTTCGTCGCACGACTCGCGCCCTGGACCTGGAACGGTTCGCGGTCGAGCACGGCTTGGACGATCCGCCCGACTTCAAGAGATTCGTTCGTGCACTGCGGGTCTCGGCCGGGATCGACTACGAGGCGGTACGCGCGCTGAACGCCGCGCGCAAAGCGCTGGACCCGATCTTCACGGTGCGCGCCTCCCACGGTGCTCGGCTGCTGCTGTGGTGCGCGGCCACCCGCAGTCTGTTCACCATCGTGGCCCCCGGCGGGCAGATCATCTGGCGCGATCGCCACCCGCGCGAGGCCGCGGTGAACAACCTGATCCGGGCCGCCGAATCCGCCGCGCACCAGGCGATTCTCGTGGCCGGGCAGACGTGCAGGCAATGGGGAGTCGACGCAGCCACCCTGCGCCTGGTCCTGGCTCGCGGTCACGGCCTGGACCTGGCCGGGCTCCACGGTGCCGCGCTGGCGGCGAATCTGCTGGTCGAGTTCGTCATCGATCCGGTCGGTAATCCCGCCGCGCGCGCGAGCGGGGCCCCGCGCGTGGAATGGCGCGGCAGCGAACTGCTCGCCCTCACCGACCCCAACCCCCACCGGGAGCGGTCATGAACAGCCGATACACGACAGTGGCACTGACCGCACTGGCCGCGATCACCGCGACAGGATGCGCCACCCAGGTCCCCGCCGATCCCATCGGCAATGGGACTACATGCGGTGCAACAGGTTTCGACGCGCCATTCGAGCACGTCGATCCGTGCGACCCTGAGCAGGTACTCACAGCAGCACTGCGGGCCGTCTTCGGCTACCGGCCCGACGTGCAGGCCGATCCCGCCGACGCGCTGGACGCGGCGCGACCATTGCTCGATGACCGGTTCGCCGCCGGTGCCGCCGCGAGCGCGCTGGTCTGGAGTCCGGTCACCCCCGCGGTCTGGCAGCAATGGCGGCGTGAGCGTGTGCCGGTCGTGACCACCGTGGGAGTACGCCCCGATGACCACCCGCCCGATACCGGCACCCGCGTCGCGCGGGTCGTGAGCGTGGATATCGACGCGCCCGTCTCCGACCCCGACGCGTTCGCGGTGTATGCCACCGCGACCCGCGCCGGCGTCACCACGGCGTGGCGGTTGTCCGGTTTGCAGGTGACTCAGTGAGCGGGGACCCGGTCGAGGAGGGCGGCCAGCAGGTGCGCCAGGGCTTCGTGCAAGCCCTGCAAACCGCGCACACCACCGCAGCGTTGATGCGCGGACGCGGCACCGATAGCCGCTCGCGCGCCGAACACAACCAGCGCCTCGAACAAGCCGACCAGCGCGAACTCCGTTCGATCCGCGAGCACAACCTCCGCGTCGGCGCCGCGATCGACAAAGCCAGGTCCGAGTGGCAGCTCGGCCTAGCCCGTATCGATGAGGTCAAGGGACGCACCAGACACAACCAGGACGCCCACACCCTGGCCCAGCGCGAAACCGGGCGCCGTATGGAACGTGCCGACAGCGATCTGGAGCGCCGCAACAAGGCCGGCGAGCAGGAGCACACCCACAACCAGGAGATCCACGAAAGAAAAACCAAGGCATACGACCGCCGCGAAGAACGCGCGGACGAACTGCACGATCTCGAGGTCGAGTACAAGAAGCTGCTGATCGATATCCGCAGGCGCGCGGCCGGGTTCACCGACACCCTCACCGGTCAAGGCGTCGATGGTGAGGCCGCGGCCTCGACGGCGGCGTTCGCCGCCGCGGACGCCAACCGGGATCTGTCCGACGAGCACGACGCCGACGCCGACGCTTTCGCTCGGCGTTTCGCCGAGGACACCGGCCTCGATTACACCGACGACGAGGTCGGGGCCGCCGCTGCCCTGCCCGGCACCGACGAGGAGGCCGTCCTCGATGTCGAGTGGTTCGATATCGATCCCGACTCCGCCGAGACCAGCGGGACCGACGGCAGCGGCCCCGGTTCCGGCGCATCCGTAGAACCGGAGTATCCGGGGGCGGATGTCTTGGCCGGGCTGACCGAGGATCTGACCGCCGAGACGCGCCTGTCGCACGCCGCCGGAGAATTCCTCGATTCCGAACTCGCGCCCGACCGCGGGGTAGGTGGTCTGGTCGCCGACGCCGTGGACGCCGCAGTCGGGGGTGACTTCGGCGACGGTCCGCTACCGCCGGAGGAGCCCGGTCTCGATCCGGGTGCGCAGTGGTTCGGCCCGGAACCGGAGTGGGGGCCATGACCGGGACCAGGAGTCGGTGATGGACACCCCGACCGCGCTGCAAACCCACCTGCTCAAGGGCATCCAGAACCTGGCCCGCGACAACGAGCGCCACCGTCCCCGCCCGGCCGAGGCCGGCGAACCCACCCGCGCCGATGAACAGTGGGGGATCGGGCAGCGCTCGCTGGACCAGCTCGAGCAGGTCGCCCTCGGGATCGGGGTACCGAAAGCCTGGATCGACTACGCCCGTGCGTCCGGGCAACGCGGGACACGCTGGCAGGCGGGCCGGCAGTTGCTCGGTTCCGGCCACGTCGACCGCGCCCAGCTGATCACCGGCTTGGGTCGTGAGGTGCGTGGTCTCCAGGACATGGCCGGGGTCGGTGCGGTCTTCACCGAGCGTGGCGTCGACGCCGAGGTCACCGCTCGCTTCCGCCGGATGATGGGCATGGTCTGGCAGCGCCTCGGCGCGGTCTCCCATGCGCTGGGGTTGACGACCGAAGAGCGCCACCAGGTCTGGGCCCGCGGCCCGCGGCACTGGTCCACGGTGGTCGCCGAGCGAGTCCGCGATGCCGACTTGAAGTCGCTGGCACAGGACTGGAACCGGATCGTCACCGCCGACTTCAGCGCGGCGACCATCCCCGTGATCGTGCTGCAAGCGGCCGGGATCACCGCCGCCGACGCGCACGCCGCGATGCCGACCTCCCCCGACGAGATGGTCACCGAAGTCACCCAGGCCCTCGCCCTGCTCGATGACCACCACACTGCCGACCGCGCTATCGACCGGACCGCCGCCGCGATCGCCACCGCCGTGCAGCCCGACCTGGCCTCACCTCACACCGACATCGACATCGATGAGGGCGTGGCGGATCAACACCGGCTGAGTGTTGCCTATCCCGATCCGAGCGAGGGAGCCGAACCATGACCACAGCGACCATCGAGACCCCCGAAAACGGTTGTGCCACCGAATGAAACGGAAAGGACATTGCGGATGAGTCGCCCCGAGGACCTCTCAGACCTGGCAGGTTGGAAGGCTGGGTTGCTGGCCCGGATCCAAGAACGCGGCACTGAGCACGCGCGGCTGCTGTATCGGGGATATCCCGACTACGACCCCGGATTCGGGCGCGGTGACGTCGCCATCCAGACGTGGCGCGCGCACCTGCGCGATCTCGAGGCCGAACAACAGGAACTGATCGTGCGCGCCGGCGCCTCCGCAATTCCGCACTCGGCGATCCTCGCGGCGATCGACAACGGTGCGGCGGGCAGACGGTGGGGCGAGAGCGTGAACGACCCACCGACCACCCGCCACGGCGAGGATCCGGTGCGCGCGCAGATGATCGCGGCGATCGCCGAGGACGTGTGGACGTTGGAACACATGGCCGTCATCGCCATCGAGCGCGAACACCGCGAGGTCGGCGACCCGACCGACAGCGAGGGCCACCGGCAGTACCTGATCAACATGGACCTGCTGTGGGAACGCGTCGACTCCGTCGCCGCGCTCGCCGAATTGACCCAGCCCGAACGCGATCAACTCTGGGGCCGCGACGCCCACGGCTGGGATCGACTGGTCGAGTTCAGCGTCGAGGGCTACGACGACCTCGAACTCGAACAGATCTGGCGTACGCACGCCTGGGCGGGGATCGCCTGGGACCTACACCGCAGCATCGACAACATGGCCGCCGACCCGGCACGGTCGCGGGTCACCGACGCCGCCCGACCCCCGACACCGCAGGTGCTGCTCGAGCGCGCGCGCGAGGCGGTGACCGTCGCCGCCGAGGCCGACCCCGAGGCGATCGGCCACGCGCTGTCCACCACCGGGACCGAGGCGAGCACGGATCGGTGGCTCGAACCCGTCGACCACCCGCCCGATTCCGGATTCAGTGGTGGGGTCGAGTGGTGAGCGGGCGGCGGTCATGACCGATACCCCGCAACCGCCTTCCGGTCGCCTGCGCGAATCGGTCGTGCAGTGGCAAGCCCAGCTGCTGACCCGGATCCGGCTGCTCACCGGAGAGCACACCCGCATTCTCGACGCCGGATGGGAAGGCTTCGAACCCCTGGACCCCGACGGCGACGCCGAATCCGCCTGGCGTGCACACCTCGACGCCCTGACCGGCGAGCGCGAGCATGCGGAGCAGACAGCGCTCAGCGCGGGCGTGCGGCAGGAATGGATCGCTGACGCGGTCGCGCTCGGGGAGAACAGCGCGCTTCCGCGCGTGGATGCCCTGTCCCGGCAGGACTCCATGCCCTGGCGCGACGATGCCGCCCAGTCGTTCTTCATGGACATGCTCGGGCTGGACCTGTGGCACCTGGAACGCATGGCGGCGCTGGCCGCCGAACGCGGCGACCGCATCGCCACCGGACGGTGGAGCTACGGGACGAACCCGATGTCGGAAAAGCAGTTCGCCCAGAACATGGCGTTGCGCCACGAACGCGTCATCGCGCTGGCACACGCCGCGCAGATCACCGACGGCGAGGCCGCCGAGTTATGGGGCGATGGTGCAGAACCGTTTCGGCGTGACCACGCCGTGCGACTGGAAATCCGAGACGAACTCAGCGTGGCCCAAGCATGGCACTCCTATTCGAAACCCTCGACGGAACTGGCGGTACCTCCGTATGTCCCGGTCGACCCCGCCACCGGCACCCCAATCGAAGGCGCGCACGTACTGCCGCCGACACCACAACAGATGATCGACGCCGCCACCGCGACACTGCGCGCCGAATTCATCGACGCCGCACTCACCGACACCACCGCCGCACTCGGCGCCATCTCCGCCGCCGTCGACGACGCGCTGCCCCCAGGCACCGGTATGGACAGTGTCGCCGATCTCGGCCCCGAGCCCGACGCCGACACCGGAAGCCGCCACGACTACGGCACCGACCCCTGACCCGCTGATCGACCCTGCGTTTCGTCGATGCCGCCGGTCACGGGTACTGGCCGCGGATATCGAACCCGCCCCGGGGACACCGCATTCCTCCATTCGACGAGGCTGCCGATGTCCATTCCACACACACCACACCAGCGCCCACCGCGACCCGCTGACCGTCTCCTGGGGCGGCGCCGATGAGCTGGGCACAGTCGCAACCCGAGTCACCCACCGATCCCGGCCACTACCACGACGCCGCCGACGAGCGCGAAGCGCGACTACGCGCCGATTTCGCCCTCTACCACTACCTGAGCGAGATCGCTCCCTTCGGCGAAACACCCGAGCAGATCGCTGAATTCACCGAGCAAGCCCGACTGCTGTCACAGCGTTGGGCAGATCCCGGCGACGTCGAAGCTCACGATTTGTGGACGCAATTGGATGCCGCCACCCGCGCCTGGCAGGCCCACCCGGAAACTACCCGCGCCGCCTACGACCGCGTCGCCGCGGCCCACGCCGACGGTGATGAGGTCGTCGACGACCTGACGCTGCGCAGTATGGCCCAGGCGGCGGTGTTGACCGGACGCATCGAGCCCGACATCACCGGATCGGTGCAGGACATGGCCCGCTCCCGCCCCCAGGACCGGGCCAATGTCATCGAACTGCGCCCGAACAGCGCGGTGGACCGCACCCTCGGCGGACGTGGCCCCGAAGTCTCGTTGGCCGAGATCGACGCGATCATCGCCACCACCGACGAACTACTCGACGCAGAAGAACTCCACGGCGACCTCGACACCGGCGCGGACCAACGCGCCGTCGAGCGGGCCGCGGCACTGCGGAAGGTGCAGGACCTCTCGGCCGAGCACACCCGCACCAGCGAACGCTTCGCGGGCGTGACCAGCCACGACCTGGACCTCATCGAGCGTCTGGAAGATCTGCTCGCCCAGACCCGCGAAGCACGCAGCGACGCGGCGCTGGCCGGGGCCGACCAGGAACAGATCGACCGCGCCTACCTGGCCGGGCGTGACGGCACCTACGCCCACGCCACCACTGAACCCGACCCGGCCGCCGCCCACATCGACGCGGCGGTCGCCGCCGCCCTCCCCACCGACGGAATCGACCCGCCCGACACCGACACCGACCCCGGCCTCGACCTCGACCTCGACCTCGAGCCCGGACCGTCCCGAGACATCGGAGCCGCGCTGTGAAAACCCTTGTCCACTACCAGATAACGGCCATTTATCGAGGAGTGAGCGCATGACCGCGACACGGGAGACCCGCCGCCGGACCAAGAGTGGAATCGGCGAGGAAACCACGATGCTGCTGCTGTTCCTCGCAGCGGTCGCACTCGCGCTCACCGCCTGGGCGGCGTTGTCGGTGGGCCGGTGGTGGGCCGGGCTCTCGGTCACCGGCAACCCCGCCGCCGCACTGCTGGCCGTGGTACTCGGCACAGCGAGCTGGCCGTGGCAGGCCACGGTGGTAGCCGTCGCGCTCTACGGCCTCGAAACCGGCCTGGTCGTCGCCGGGTGGCGGCTGCTGCGCACACCGCACGAGATCGACAGCGCCGCGCGAACCATGCAGCGCCCCAACCAGATCCGCATCGCCCGCGCCCGCGACAACACCGTCGCCAACCAGCGGCTGCTGGCCGACGCTCCCGAGGACGTGAAGCAACTCAAAGGCCCGCCCCTGGGCCGGACGGTGGTCGGCGGGGTCGAGTTGTTCGTGCCGACGGAGTTGGGGGTGACGATCGCGGCCGGTACCCGCACCGGCAAGACCATGGCCTGGGCCATCCCCGCGGTGCTGGCGGCGTGGGGGCCGTGCCTGGCCACCTCCAACAAACCCGATCTCTACCGCCACACTCTCGCCGGACGTGAACAGGTGGGCGATGTCTGGGTCTCGGACCTGCAAGGGGTCACCGGCACACCGACCTGCGGGTTCTGGGTCAACCTGCTGACCCAGGTCACCGGCCTGCCGGCAGCCCGCAAACTGGCCGGATTCTTCGTCTCCGCCTCCTCGGGAACCGCCGCCCAGGCCGCGAATGCCAAGGTGGACAGCTATTTCGATGGCGGCGCCCAAGAGCTCTTGGCGCTCTACATCCTGGCCGCCGCGCGCGCGGGCGGGGACCTGCTTCATGTGGCCGAATGGCTCGGTAAGGACCAAGATCCGACCCCGGCGTTGATTCTGGACGCCCACGGCCAGCGTCGCCCGGCCGACCGTATCCGCGAGTCCCAGGCCCTGTATGCGCGCCAGCGCGACGGGCTCTACGACATGGCCAGACGGTTCTTGAACGTCCTGGCCGATGCCGACTACGCGCAGATGGTCACCCCGCCCGCGCGCACACATCTGCGCGTGCGGGAAGCCAAGGCGAAGGTCGTGATCGAGAAGGAGATCCAGCCTCCTACGCACGAGTTGCCCGAGTTCAAACCGGTCGACTTCGTCGAATCCACCGACACCGTGTACGCGCTGTCGATGGCCGGACCCGACGGTGCCACCCCGCTGACCTCCGCGCTGGTCGGGCAGATCATCGAAGCCGCCCTGGGTGCCGCGCGTGCCCGCCCCGACGGGCGGCTCGCGGTGCCGCTGCTCGGGGTGCTCGATGAAGCCGCCAACTGCGCCCGCATCAGCGAACTCCCCTCCTACTACACCTACGCGGGTGGCTGCGGAATCATCCTGATGACCATCCTGCAAGTCCTCGAACAAGGCGAAGACCTGTGGGGGGCAAGCGGACTCAAAACCATGCGCGCCCAGAGTATCGAGGTCTACGGCGGCGGTATCGCCGCGGTCGACTACCTCCAGCACTGGTCGCAGATGGCCGGACAACACGACGTCGCCGACCGATCCCGCAGCCGCGGCCAGGGCGGCACCAACCGCACCCTGTCGTGGCGGGCCGAACCCATCCTCGAAGTCTCCGCGCTCGCCGCGCTCCCGAAAGACCGCGCCCTGGTCCGGCTGCCCGGCCACGGACCGGTGCTCGTGGAGAAGGTGTGGTGGCAGGACACCGAATACGCGCCGACGATCCGGCGATCCCTGAAGGAATTCGCCACCAGCCACCAGTCCGTCACCGTCGTCGCACCCGACGACGGTGACGACAGCCTGAGCGGTTCGGGCGGGACGGGGGACCTCGGATGAGCACTCCGAATCCCCCTTCCGCACCCGCTGCCAAACCGGCACGGGCACGCAAACCCTCGTATCCGCATTTCGTCGCCTTCGCCGAGAAATGGCTGCTGCCCTTGATCAGCGTCCGGCTCTCCGGCGGCAACCGCGAGAACACCTACACCTGGTGTGAGCAATGGTGGGCCCACCGCGCGGTCGCGGTACGTATCGCCCACCTGCACACCGCGTTCGAAGCCTCCCGAGGCCCCGCCGCCAGCGCGTTCGTCACCGGCCACGTCGACCCGCACTTGCGGGTCATCCTCGACGCCGCGAAAGGCCCCCTGCACCGCTGCACCCCGACAGAACACGTCACGACCCCCTCACTGCCGTTCGAACCCGTTCCCGCCGAACAACTCCCACGCATCATTCCTCGCGCCGACACCGACCCCGAACAAGCCCCCACCGCCGGTGCCAGCTCGGCAAGCGACACCGGCAAGGACGGCGACACGAAGAAGAAGCCACCGCCCCGGTTCAGCGACTACCGGCTCTGGGTCCAGGAATGGCTGCTGCCGGTGACCTCGGTGCGCATCGCCGGCCAGCACCGCGAGGGCACCTACACCTGGTGCACGCGCTGGTGGGAACACCACAGCGTCGCGGTCCGCTTCGCGCTGCTGCACGCCGCGTTCGAGGCCGCGGTCACCTCCGCGAACAAGACCGCGATGTCGTCACTGTTCACCCGCCAGATCGACCCCACCATGCGCTTGGTCCTCGACGCCGCCAACGGGCCCCTGCACCGCTGCACACCCGGCGAGCACGTCGAACTGCCCGGTCTGGCCACCAGCCGGATCCCCCGCAACTGGTTCGGTGCGCCCGGCACACGGCCGGCGATCGAACGGCTGGGATTCGCGCCCGATTTCCGAGCCCTCGCCCCGAGCGAGGACCCCCAGGAGCCGTCGTGATCACGCCCACCCGAGCCCAGACCCGCGTGCTCGAGACCGTTCAGAACCACAGCCGCGCCCTCACCGCCCGGCTCACCGAAGCCGAAAGCGTCGGCACCGCATCGGTCTTCCGGAGCGCGCAGGCGAGTCCGTGGTGAGCGCCGCACCGGTGCCGGTTCGGGTGCGCGACATTGCGGCCGATCACGCCGAGGGACTGCGGCGCGTGCACGAGCTGGCCGCCGAGGGCACCCGGCGCCGGCATCTGCTGAACACCGCCGGGTTGTCGGTCTCCGATCGGCGCGAGCAGCAACAACAGATCGATCGGGTCGACCGCGAGCGGGGCCTGCTCGAAATCACAGTCCGGGGCAACGGTGTCCCCGCTGCCTGGGTCGATGTCGCCCGGCGACTCGGATTCTCCCAGCAGCCGTGGACCCCGGGACAGATCCTGCCCCCACCCCCACCGGCGACACCGCGGCGCGGGGACCGCCACCGGGTCGTCTCCGACACTCACCTGCTCGCCGACATGGCCGCGGTCGCGGCAGTCCGCGAGCATCTGCTGGCCCACCACCAGATCCGCGTCGACCCGAACTCGCCGGCCGAAGACCAATTCCGTCGCAACATGCACACGCTCTGGCAGCGCGCCGTCGTCACCGCCACCGCGCTCGGCATGAGCACCGGCCAGCGTGAACGGATCTCCGCCACCGCCACCGCCGGCTTCGACCAGCGCTTGAGCGTCTACCGCGACCTGTCCCTCGATGACCTCGACACCCTGTGGCACGCCTACACCGGCGCCGCCTTCGGCGACACCGCGCGCCGAAGACTCACCAAAACCCCCGCACGCGACCCCACCGACGCCACGTTTCCCGCTCCCACGGACTGGCTCGAACGAGCCCGCGCCCGCCTGTCCAGCCCGCTGGCCGCCGACATCGCCGCTGCGGTCGCCACGGCCGTCACCGACCCCGACCAGGGCACCGAGCGAGAACGCGACCACGACCCCGTCGCGGACCAGTTCGCCGACCACCAGGCCGCGACGGAATCCGGACCCGACCCCTGATCTGTCCGACACCGGCGCGCCCGCCACCAGCACAGGAGCAGACGTGACC
>NZ_JAFMPL010000144.1:0-16246 GCF_019038455.1 Nocardia noduli | reverse complement strand
CCTGGCTACACGCGTTCAAACGGTTGCGTATCCGCTACGAACGCCGCGCCGACATCCACCAAGCCCTACTCAGCCTCGCCTGCGCGGTCATCTGCCTCCGCAAACTCATTCTGAACTGATCTGTTAGGGGTGTTCAGGCCGTCGAGTGCGTGGCGGCGGCATGCCACAACTGCTGCCATGCGGTGGCCCAGGGCCAGTGGGCGGGCAGGTGTAGGACGGGTTTGCGTTGCGGTCGGGCGAAACGAGCGGGGACGGCGATGATCTTGCGGCGCAGTGTGGTTGCGCGTGCCCTGCCCAGTTGCGGGTCGGCGAGTGCCCCGGCGGCACGTAGTAGGTTGTGGGTGATCCCGGCGCAGAGCACTCTGCACGTGATGTCCCAGTCGGTCGGATGGTCCGGTGCTGCTTCCCTGGACCGCACACCTATACTACGGTGACCGGGCCTTGCTCGACCGCCAGTACGATAGTACTGCGGCGACTCGTCGTCGGGATCGAAGAGCGCGCTCGCATCAAAGGTCGAGGCCGCTACCTCCTCGAGACTTCATTCCATTTCGGTGGGTGGCTCACAAGCGTGCTTCCTGGTTGTCCCGGATCGAACTGGGCGCAACGACAATCTGGGAGACGCGGGAAGGCTACGACAACGCGGGCAACGGTAAGGAATCACACAACCCCTACGCCCTCGGTTGCGTCGCCGACTGGTTGACCGAGGGACTGGCGGGAATGTCTCCCGACAGTCCGGGCTATCGTCACATACGATTCGCACCCGTTGTGGCCCAACAACTCTCCACGCCGAGAGTACGCTCGACACACATTTCGGATCCGCACGCAGCGCATGGAAGCGCGACGGGGACCGGATACTTCTCGAAGTGACGGTGCCACCGGGGGCGACAGCGAAGATCGTGGGGCCTGGGCCGACGAATCGACTACCACCGCCGCGATAATCGGCTCGGGGAACCAGGTCTTCGAGACTGCCTCCTCGGAATTGTTCGCCTGAATGAGGAAGCACCCCGACACGACAACCTCCGAGCCTGATTGTCACGTGACGATGTGTGCACCCATCCTGACACCTTCGTCTCGGACGCGCCTCGGGATTGCCCGCCGCTGCCAGCCCACGCTGCTGGCGCGCCCCGTGGCATGCCGGCGAATGCCCGACCAGCCGCACCAGACCTCGAATCAGGCCGTCGAACCGCGTGCGACGCCGGGCCGCGGCGTCAAGCCCGCTCGAACTCCGAGTGCGGCAGCTTCTCCCCTGGTGGAAACATCCAGCTTCTTGAGCACACCCGCGACGTGGAATTTGACCGTGCTCTCGGCGACACCCAGTTCGTCGGCGATCACTTTGTTGCGTTTCCCCATAGCGACCAATACCAGCACCTCCCGCTGTCTGGGATTCAGCCTGGCCAGCAACGTCTGGTCGGGCGCGGCAACGGGGGGTTCGAGCGGCAGCCGGACGAACACTCGACATCCCCAGCCTGGAACGGATTCCAGTTCCGCTTCCGCGTGCAATGCCTGGACTCGCCCTTGAAGACTGCGGCGTAGCGCCTCGATCTCCACATCGCCCGCGCCCTGGTCCCGCACATCGACGGTCAATACCTGCGCATCCGAGGCCCAAGCAATCCGCAGCCGTGAATCGCCCCGACCTACCAGCCCCAGCACCGCTGTCTTCGTGATCGCCCGTGCGCCAGAGGCGACCTCCCCTGGAATCGAGGGACTGTCGGCCCGTGGCGGAACATACTCCACGTCGAGTTCACGATCCCTCAGCAGCGACACGATCTCTTCACGTAACCGCGTGAACGCGGCGGCGGGCCGCTCTTCGCCCAACACGCGGTCGATTGCCCGGGTGGACCGAATCGCGACCAGCGCTACGGACGCGGCATCGGCGGCGATACTACGGGCCCGCCGGTCATCCAGTCGCGGCGATCGCAACGTGGCCAAGATGCCTGCCACGGTCGCCTCGTGCGTGGCGGTCAACTCGTCGATCGTACGGGCCCGCGCACTCGAGGCCGCGCGGGACTCGGCCAGATAGTCCGGGCCCGCCTGCGCTACCTGCTGACGGATCGAAGTAGCGACCATACCGAAGACAGCGGCCAGCCCACTTGGATCGGGAATATCGATCTCGGCACGCGGAAAGAGCACGAGCAGCGTATCGGTGGCATCACGAACCAGCCACACCCAACGCTCGCCACCAGACAATCGAACAGACCTGACCGCGTGATGCCCCAGCGGGACAGTCAGTTTCAGCTCTTCCAGTGCCTCGATCGTCACTTGTCCGACAACCTCGGTTTGCCCAGCCACTTTGCGAGGGCGACCCGTGCATTCCCGTGTGAAGATCACCAATGCCGTGTGCGGCCACGACTCGGCGAGGTATCGCGACATACGCCGCGCTATATCGCTGAGCGGTCCGGAAATCACATCGCACAACCCGCGCAGCCGCGCCACTTCTACCTCGGTCCAAGACGCTGAGTCGCTCACCACCCGGAGTGTAGGCCGACAGAGACAGAGGCATCAGCGACCCCTACCTAGCCAGAAGGGTAGGTTTCGCTATCCACCGGACCAGGGGCAACCCCCCACTTTCGGCGTTAGCTTCGACCTCGGCCCTGCAAACGCTTGCACCGGCTGGATCACACGCCCAATCGAAGGAAACGGACACATGCCACAACAGGTACGCGGGGTCATAGCCAGGTCGAAAGGATCGTCGGTGGAGCTCACCGACATCCTCATTCCCGATCCCGGGCCCGGCGAGGTGGTCGTGGCAGTCGCAGCATGTGGCGTGTGTCATACCGACCTCACCTACCGCGAGGGCGGCATCAATGACGAGTTCCCATTCCTGCTCGGCCACGAAGCGGCGGGCACCGTGGAACAGGTCGGTGAAGGTGTCGAGTCCGTGGCCCCCGGCGACTTCGTCATCTTGAATTGGCGGGCGACATGCGGACACTGCCGCGCCTGCAAGCGTGGTCGCCCGCAATACTGCTTCGACACCTTCAACGCCACGCAGAAGATGACCTTGCTGGACGGCACCGAACTCACCCCCGCGCTTGGCATCGGCGCCTTCGCGGACAAGACTCTTGTCCACGCCGGACAGTGCACGAAGGTGGATCCCGGCGCCGATCCGGCCGTGGTGGGCTTGCTGGGTTGCGGCGTCATGGCCGGACTGGGCGCCGCGATGAATACCGGCGGCGTAGGTCGCGGGGATTCCGTCGCGGTGATCGGCTGCGGCGGGGTGGGAAACGCCGCCGTCGTCGGTTCACGGCTCGCAGGCGCGTCCACCATCATCGCCGTGGACCGCGACAAGAAGAAACTCGAATGGGCCTACGAACTGGGCGCGACTCACACTGTCGACGCGACCGAAACCGACGCGGTCGCCGCTATCCAGGAGCTCACCAACGGTTTCGGCGCCGACGTGGTCATCGATGCCGTCGGCCGCCCGGAGACCTGGGAACAAGCCTTCTACGCCCGCGACCTGGCAGGCACCGTCGTTCTGGTCGGAGTTCCCACACCTGATATGCGCCTCGATATGCCGCTGATCGACTTCTTCTCCCGCGGTGGGTCATTGAAGTCATCCTGGTACGGCGATTGCCTACCCGAGCGGGATTTCCCGATGCTGGTCGACCTCTACCAACAGGGCCGACTGCCACTGGAGAAGTTCGTCACCGAGAGAATCGGCCTCGACCGCGTCGAGGAAGCGTTCCACACCATGCACGCGGGTGAAGTCCTGCGTTCGGTCGTCGTCTTGTGAGCGGCACACTACGCATCGATCGCGTCGTCACTTCCGGGGTCTTCGAACTCGACGGCGGAACCTGGGAGGTCGACAACAACGTGTGGGTCCTCGGCGACGACGACCAAGTGGTCGTCATCGACGCCGCGCACGACTCGAAGCCGATCATCGAAGCCGTCGCCGGGCGCGATGTCGTCGCCGTCGTGTGCACTCACGGACACAATGACCACGTCACCCACGCACCCGAACTCGCCGAGGATCTCTACGCTCCGGTCCTGCTGCACCCCGGAGACGAGAAGCTCTGGGAAATGAGCCATCCCGGTTCTCGCTACTGGCATCTGAGCCACCAACAGCGCATCGCGCTCGCCGGGACCGAGGTGCATATCATCCATACACCAGGCCATTCACACGGGTCGATCTGCCTCTATGTTCCCGAGGCCGAGACGTTGTTCTCCGGTGACACGCTCTTTTCCGGAGGCCCCGGCGCCACCGGCCGTTCATTCTCGGACTTTCCCACGATCATCGATTCCGTGCGGGAGCGAATTCTCACCCTCCCCGAAGATACCCGAGTGTTCCCCGGCCATGGGGACAACACCACCGTCGCCACCGAAGCACCACACCTGTCCGATTGGATCGCGCGAGGCTTCTGACAGCACATAGCCGACGTCACCGCCGCCTCCCTCGCATACTCGTGCGAGGGAGGCGGCGGTCATGTTTCCCGGTTTACCGACACATCGCGCGGGGCTCCGACACGGCGATGCCATCGACGGATGTCACCTGGGGCCGGATGCGCCGAAACCGCTGTACGCGATGTTCTTCGAATGCTGACGGCGAAATTCGGGGCTCCTCGCCGACAGTTCTACCCGGGCGGGCGCTACCCCCTGTGCTCGATCGAACAGCGCGTCACCGTCATACACGGCTGATTTCACGCGCGCTCACTGTCCTCGTCCGCACGGAAACGCTGAGACCGGCCAATGCCGCGATGATCAAACAGCCCGTCGCGTACCAGACATTGCCGATGGGTGTGTCGTCGCTGGTGATGCCGTCGACCGCTCCGAAATAGTCCGGCAGGGCAGACACCCACAGGACCGCGAGCACTACCAGATAGATAGGGGCGAAGACTCGGACGAACTCGTTGGTCGGAATTCCCTCGGCACTGTTGCGGTGACGCGACCATTGCTGCACGAGTACCGGCACGGAGATCGCGGCGAAAATGACCAACTCGATCCAGAACACGATCGCTTGCGCGGTGGTGTTCGGCGTGTCGCCGCGGCCGACCACAGAAGACGGGGTACTGAGAATGCCGACGCCGACCGGTACCAGCACCCCGGCGACGACCGAACGCCATCCGAGACTCACACCGCTCAACCGTGCCGGGCTCGCCGATTCAGCCAGTTTCTCGGATTTCCGACCCACCAGTCGCATCACCAGCAGGGTCGCCGCGAAGGGACCGAGCGTGGCGAAGATGACCATGCTCGTCATGGGTACCGAGGCCGCCAGTGGATGGTTGGTCGCGTTGTCGGTGTTCCAGGCCCACCAGCGCAACTGAGGACCGAGCTGATCGAATACCTCGTAGAAGCAATGGTGGACGAATCCGACACAGATCGCGCCGACGACGATGCCCCGATCCCGGAACACCCCGAGGCTGCGTACGATCTCGAAAGCCACTGTGATGACCGCGGGATAGAGAGCGATGATGTACAGCGGCAATCGTTCGAACATGAACTGAACCGTGAACGCGTTGTGCGCGAACACGATTCCCAAATCTTCTTCGATTCCGAAACTGTCCGGGAAGTACAGCGGAATCTCGATGACGAACAGATAGACCACCGTCGCGATCCAGAGTGCCAGGTTGACGGGGTCACCGTGACGGCGCAGTCGTCGGATGGAGTACCACAACGCCAGCACTGCGCCTGCGACCATCATCAACTCCACTACCGGCAGAGTCCAGTTCGACAATCCGAACGGGTTGCGTAGGTGGATGATCGCAGGGGCGTCCTGGCAGGTGAAGTCGCCCAGTTTTCGTGCGATTTCATCGAAGGTGGGATTGCACTGACCGGCCATCGGATATCTCAACTAGCGATCTGGGCAGAGTACCAGCGTGTGACGTCTTCGCCCTTATCCCATCGCTCGAACCAGCAGTCGGCGAACTTCGGCAGCACCGCGTGTGCCGGATTGTGAAAAGGTGTCTGGCTCATCAGGACCCTGGCAGCGGCCACGAATTTCTCTCGCCACGACACGGTCGCGAAACCCGGGGGCGCGATCGAGGACGGCTTCTTGGTGCCGAACGGAAGCCTGTCCCACAGCGAGGGCTCGGCCTCACCGACCGCCAGCCGAGTACGCGCATCGATCTTGCGATCCGATTCCGGCACGTGCTCGTTGACGCCGTCGGCGATGATCCCCATCACCTCGACGAGGTGTTTGACGACCGAGGGGATCGACTTCATACGAAACCAGGTGTCCCCGTACGCTTCGTTGTAGATCACCATCGCCGAACTGCGATGCTCGACTTCTTCGACGAAGTGCCACAGGAACAACGACGCCACGCGATCGTCGCCGGGACGGAAGAGCGTGTCCTCGTTGTCGAGCATCAGCTTCATACTCGGCGTGAAGGTCGCCTCGAGATTGGCGATGTAGGCCAGCCGGTATTTCAAGGAAGTGTTCGCGGTGAGAGAGTCGTAACTCGCGATCGCCTTGTCCAGTGTCTGTGCGAGACCGGGGTAGCGCCTGCACAGGGCACTGACGTGCTTGCGGTGCGAACTCGAATGCTGGGCCTCCTGGCGCAGGAACGCCAACGACTCCGCGGCCACATCCGGATCTCCGAGAAGAGGTTTGGCTTCCTGCACCGCGGCTACGATCATCTGCTCGAAGCAGATCGCGATAAAAGATGTGGCATTCATCGAGAACGAGAAGGACGGATTGCCCGGATTCCATTCCCACGGGACGTCCTCGGTGAAATCGAACTTCGGACGGCGAACTTCGAGGTCGGTCATGCTGTTCCTCCAGTGACACTGATTACACGCAATGCTCACAAGTGTGACATTGATGTAATGTAAGCTGGGTCGCAGAAGGAGTCAAGACTGTATGGGCCGTAAAGGGTGGGCGGGCTCACCGCCGCGAGATGACGACGAGGCGCGCAAACGCATCGTCGACGCCACGCTGCGCGTCATCGATCGACGTGGGGCCGGGGACACAACCGTGTCCGATATCGCCGAGACCCTCGGCATCACCCGCCGGACCATCTACCGATACTTCGCCAGCACCGAGGAGCTGTTCACCACTGTCGCCGAAATCGCGCTGGAGAGTTTCAACACGCAGATCGAGGCCATGACCGCGGATCTGGATGTCGCGGATCAACTGGTCGAAGTGGTGGCATACATCATCGAGCGGCTGCCACACGAACCCCAACTGACCCTGCTGCTCGCCAACGACCGTTCCAATATGTTCAGCCGAACGATGCTCAAACCCGTGTGGATCGCACGGGGACGCACCGTGCTGCACAGCACCCATATCAAGTGGGCGGACCTCGGCTACGACGATCGGACCGTCGATGAACTCCTTGAATTCCTCCTTCGAATGATCCAGTCGATGGTTGTCGCGCCGATGGATCCCCCGCGGTCGAGTGCCGAGCTACGCGCGTACCTACACCGCTGGGTAGGTCCGGCGCTGCGCTAGCATCCGCGCCAGGAAGTCGAAGGAGATCGAAAGGCTGTTGCGATCGATCGAGCACTCAGGGCTCGTCGGCGCGTACCACGCGACACCGAAGGGGTGTCGACGTTCTACACGATCATTCAGGAGTGTGCCGATGACCGGATCGCCAGTACCTCAGCAAGACACCGCAATCCAGTCCGCTGCGACGATTCTGCTGGATGGCGCGGAGTCCCTCGTCCAGGTCGGCTCCGAGGAGACCGTACTCGAGGCCGCCCGGCGTGCCGGATTGAATCCCCCGTACTCCTGCGAGTCGGGCATCTGCGGCACCTGCATGGCACGTCTCAGCGAAGGACGGGTCGAGATGCGCACAAACGAGGTGCTGAGCGACGACGATGTGGCCGAAGGCTACATACTCACCTGCCAGTCGCTCCCGCAGACCCCGGCGGTCACGGTCGAATACGAGTGATCCGCCGATCGCTCACGGTCCGCAGCGCAGACCTCTCCGACCGGGATTGGACATCGACGTCGCGATTCCGCACCAGCGACCGCAAATCGTCGCGGCAGCCGCTCGAACTCGGCCGGGAGACGATGACGCGCAGTTCGCGCAGCGTCGTCCGCGAGGCGGCGGGAACGGGCACGACCGGTGGTGACTCGTCGTCGCGGGCGAGGTCGACGTGTTGGGAGAGCGACAGCTCTGCACGCTAGGCCGCCAATCCTCCAGCCGTACTACCAATCCGGGCTCGTACGCACCGTACGAGCCCTGACGTCGAGTTCGGCGAAGTCGGCGATTTCGCGTCCGCCCTGTTCGACATCTGCTGCGCGCGACGCCGAAACTGCAAGGCAGGCAAGACCGGTATCTGCCTGTATATTCGACCCCCGGACAGGTCGGCACCGCCGAACCCCTCCAATGTGGCTGCACCTTCGACTTCGACGACAATGCTGCGGTCCGCATTGGATTCCACGATCCTCGCCCCGTCGGTCAGTTCGATATCGATGTAGCCCGCTTCGCGCGCTCGGCCGCGGCCGCCTCGGTCACGACCACCAGGTTGACCGACCCGAGTTCACCGTGGAACGGGATAGAGACCGGACGGGCGGCGGCGGCGTCGAACAACGCGCGGCCACCGCGCACCGAACCGGTGAAGCCTGCGGCCGCGATGAGCGGATGCCGGATCAGATCGATTCCGGCGGTGAAACCGTGCACGAGTTGCACAACCGCTTGCGGCAGTCCGCATCGCGCCGCGGCTTGGCGCAGAGCCACCAGTGTTCGCTCCGAGGTCGCGGGATGATCAGGATGCGCCTTGACCACCACCGGGCATCCCGCGGCAAGGGCACTCGCGGTGTCACCACCGGCGACCGAGAAGGCGAAAGGAAAATTCGAGGCGGAATAGACGGCGACAACGCCGAGCGGAATCCGATAGCGCCGCAGGTCCGGTGTCGGCACCGCGGTCGGGTGATCGATGATGATCTGGAGGTAGTCGCCCGCTCGAACGGCGTCGGCGAACGCCGACAACTGGCGACATGCGCGATCGATCTCGCCGCTCAGCCGGGCCGATCCGAGCGCCGTTTCGGCATCGGCAAGCTCCGTCAGCGCCTCGCGATCGGCATGCAGTAGTTCCGCGCACGTCCGCAGATACCGCGCGCGGACTTCTCGATCGGCCAATGCCTCCCGAACGACATATGCGGCCGACACGACGCGGTCCACCGCACAACACGTCGGCGCGGTCGCCCCCGAATCGGCGGGGGTGTGGTGGCCAACCTTCGCGACGGCGTCGGCGTGTACAGCGACGGCGAAGACTTCCGGTGGATCCACCACGCACCGACACCGGGCTGCCGTGGCAACGACGCCGCCGTCGCCCCCGACATCTCCCTATGGGTAGGCACCATGCGTTACGACGAGGCCGAAGGCGGGCGAACACTCACGCGGATCGCACCCGATGGAAACAGCACGCGGGTACTCGACGATGTGACGGTCAGCAACGGAATCGGCTGGAGCCCAGACCATCTCGAGATGTATTACATCGACTCCCCCACCCGCAGGATCGATGTGTTCACCTTCATCGACGGGCAGGCGATCGAACGCCGTCCCTGGGTCGAGACCCACCACCACGCCGGATTTCCCGACGGACTCACGGTAGACAGCGACGGCGCGGTTTGGGTTGCGTTCTGGGATGGAGCCGCCGTGCACAGGTATACGCCCTCCGGCGAACTCGATCGTGTGATTCCCCTTCCTGTAGCCAGACCCACCGCCTGTGCATTCGGCGGCTCCACAGCAAACGACCTCTACATCACCTCGGCCCGCACCGGTGGCGGACGGCCGATCGGCGCTGTCAACGCTCGGAACGAGTGCTGACGAAGTCGAGAAACCGATCGGCCAGGATCTCGATCACGAGAGGGTCGGACGCCACGCCGGAGGCCAACGCCGAATGGTTGCTCTGGTCCAGGATTTCGTAGAGCAACAACCACGCTTCGAGCCACCGGCGGCGCTCGTCCTCTCGATCGGGTCGAACGGCGAAAGCCGGTATCGACATTCCCAGCGTGCCGATGAGATCGTCGATGAATTCCTGTGCTCGCGCGGTGAAGTCACCTTCGTCGGCCGTCGCCTGAATGAAGACCCGCAGCAGATGCCGGTTGGCTCGATCGGCATCGAAAATCGCCGCGATCCATTCGACGACGACAAGACGTTTCTCGAACTCCATTGCCGCGATGCGAACATAGAGCGGCATCGCGGCCTCGGCGGTCACCCGGAAGAGGTCTGCCGCCAGGTCCGCCTTCCCCTTGAAGTGTCTGTAGAACGTCATGCGGCTGACGCCCGCCGCCGAGGCGATGTCCTCCACCGAGACCGGAAGATAGCCTCGATCGCAGAAATTCGACATCGCCGCCTCGAGCAGTCGCTCCCGACTATCCCGTTTACGTTGTCGATGGAATGCGATCAGACCGGCGACACGCGGATCCGGAGCACCACCGACCAGCGCCGCCTCGTCTCCACGATCCGCGTCCGCCAAGATCTACTCAGCCGCCATGGGTGGCCAGCGCGGCACTCTGCTCCGGGCCGACCATATCCCCGGGGAATCGCCCGGTGAAGGCACCGTTGTCGAAGGTCGGCACACCATTGACAAGTGTGAGTCGCATCGGCGCGGCAGCCCGGGTGTAGCGGTAGGTGCGCCCACCCTGCCCGTCCCACACGTCCCAGATCTTCTCTTCCGGCCGCCGCTCGATCTCATCGAGTGCGAACACCGCGATGTCGGCGACCTTGCCGACCTCGATCACCCCGCGGTCGCGCAGTCCGAAGAAGGCTGCGAGCTTGCCGGTCAGCACATGCACACCTTCCTCGATCGAGAGCACTCCGCGGTCACGCACGAAGTCGGTCAGCAGATACACATTATCGCCCGCTCCACAGAACATCTTGCCGTGGGCACCCGCATCGGAGAGGTTTCCGACGGAATTCGGGTCACGCAGCAAGCCAAGCAGGACATCCTCGTCACGTTCCCAGGACCTCTTGTGCACCACGGATTCGGCACCGTTCTTGAGCACCCAATCGGCCAGTGCGTCGGAAGGATGGCTGAGTCCGGACTCGACGATGTAATCGGCCAGTGTGAGCCCCACCGGACCCCACCCGGTCTCACTTTCCCGCAGCGTCAGCGCCGTCGGATCATGCAGATAGGAGTGGCTGTACGTGTTGTCCCACGCGGTGCGAGCACTGTCGAGCCACTCCGGATCGGAGAGCATCGCGCTCTTCTCGTCCCAACTCGCGTCGACCATCGTCTGCCACACAGGGTTCCCATTCTGGGCGAACACCAGCGAACGCGCGAAATTGATCACCGAGGTCGGCGAGACATGGTGGTACCCGGTATAGAACTCGAGCCCTTCGGATTTGAACTGCTCGTGCAACTCCGCCGAGCGCTCACGCACCTTGGCCTGGAACTTCAGCGTCGGCAGACCGGCCCACTGCATGCGCACCCCGGCTTCCTTGGCAATGCGGCCCATGCGCTCGACCTGGTCCGGACCGGTCATTCGCATGAAGTGATCGACGATCACCTGGAATGTCGCGCCGTCGTGTCGAGCGATCACATCCAGCAACGCCCGGTACTCGGCGTCATCAGCCTGCTGGGAGGGCAATGGGCGATCGTACTTGTCGAAGTCGAGATGATTCGACGACAAGCCCATCGCCCCGGCGGCGAGCGCGTCATCCAGCAGCTCACACATCTGCTGGATCTCCTCCGCTGTGGCGGCACGCGTCCACGCGTCCTGCCCCATGACGTAGAGCCGAATCGGAATATGGCCGACGAAGGCCGCGAAATTCACCGGTACCTTCACGTGCCGAATCATCGACTTCTTGTATTCGCTCCATGTCGTCCAGTCCCACGGCACGAGCCTCTTCATCGGCTCCTCGGGAATGTCCTCGAAGAAGTTGAAGATGTCGATCAGGTTCTGCCGGTCTTCGGCGGTCTTCGGCGTCGGCGCCATAGAGAAGGCGCAGTTACCGTTGATGGACGTGGTCACGCCGTAGGCAGGCAACGGTTCCATGTTCGGCGACCACCACACACCGCCATCCCAGTGGTTATGAGATTCGATGAACCCCGGCGTCACACAACAGTCGGTGGCATCGATCACCCTCTCGCCTGTCACCGCTTCCAGATCGGTGCCGATCTCGGCGATCCGACCGAGTTCGACGCGCACGTCGGCCCGGTAGGCAGGCGCGCCTGACCCGTCGACCACCGTGCCGCCCTTGATCAGCAAACGAAATCCCATCAGTTCTCTCCCGATTCACACTCGAGCACTGTCGTTACATCGTGTAACACAAGCCTAGTGTGACATGTTGTAACGCAAGTTGGACCCAAATGACGCATTCGATATGGCGCCCTTCGCGAGCTCTGCGACGCACAAAATCGACAATGCGTTGATTTTTCTCGACCTCATGCCCTGAAAGTGGCGTCGATCCGGACTTCGGCAAGAGAGGCGATCATGTACGTGCGCTACGAGAGCGGGTCATCGAGGATCTCGAGACGACGCGGTCGGGCGCGGCACTCGGAGTGGCCACGGGTGCTGCGGTGACAGGATCCAGCGGTCGGGCTACGCGCGACCGGATCGAGCCTCTCACCACGCCTACGTCGACGATCCGGGTGAGCGCATACTGTGCCCGGCTACGGAGGCCGACCATGCGGACCCTGTCGTCGGCGCCTCCGCGCGCGGCCCGCCGAGCCCATCAGATTTCGCGTATGAAGCTGCCCTTTACCGATGCGAACGAGACGTGTGCGCCGATATCGTCAGCGAGCGCGCGGGCATCGCCGCTCGACGGATCCGCCGCCGTTGGAAACCCGTCACGCGTATGTCCCAGGTACATGATGTCGATAACGCACTGACCCGTCACCGCTGTTCCTGTGGAATCGGCCACCAGGGCATTGAATTCGGGTGCGATGTGGAGTTGGTGGTAGCCGACTTGTGCGGGATTGGCGCGGCGGTGGTCATCGCCGTGCCGAACCCACCATTCGTTGTACTGTTCGACAGAGAGCTCCGGGACGCGATCGAGGATGAGAATCATCGAGGTGGGCGCGAAGCCCGGTATGGTCAGATTCGCGACACCGGCGAGGGCGACCGACTCTGCCAGGTCGACGACGTCGATCAGCGGCTCCAGGCAACCTGCCGCGGCTTCGAACAGCGTCTCGAAGTCGGCCGGTGTCGGGTCGAAGATCTCGAGATCGAGCGAGACATAGCCGTCGATCGCCGTCACATCGGCTCCCGAGGCCTGGAATTGTTTATCGAGATCGTCCTGCATTTCGGCTATCGCCACGCCCGCCCTGGCGATGATCGTGCCGGGTGCGACTCCGAATTCCCATCGTCGTCGCCAGTCGCCCAGCGCTTGTTCGAAAGCTTCGGGGCTGGCCCCGGGCCGTCGCCGGAGAACGAACAGCACTCGAGGGCGGTGCGGGTACCGGCTCTTCAGCACCGGCTCGAGAGAACTTGGGATGCTCGAGGTCATAGCTTCAAACCTTCTCGTGAAATGAAATACGCCGACCGAGTGCTCGATGCGGCATGCATCGAGCACAGTTGAAATGTGTCAGCCAGCCGCGCCGCTTCGCCGAACCTCGGCGGGGTCCCTGTAGAAGATCGGCTCTTCGATGCCGTCGAGGGTCGTCAAACGCAATGCGTAGAGCTGATCCCGATCCACGCGTTCGGCCTGCGCCGCGATCTCCGCCTCGTCGTAGTGGACGGAGAAGAACCTCCCCGACAGCGCATCGGCCTTGCCGGACGCGAGGAACAAGCACAGGGCGGCGGCGCGCTCGGGGGGATACCAGCCGTGATCCTCCAAGGCGTGGCCGGGGGGGAACACCCACGGAGAAGCGTTCGGCGGCGCGGCGATGAACTGTTCGCGGCCGGGCCACAGGGCTGCGGTCAGGTTGGTGAGTACGTTGCCGGGCGTGATCGAGAAGACCGAGACGCCGCGGCCTTGAAGTTCCAGGGCCAGTGCCTCACTGAAACGGATGACGCCGGTCTTACCGACACAATAGGGCGCCAGGAAGGGCATCGCCATCATGCCCGCTCCACTCGCCACGTTGATGATTCGCCCCTCGCCTTGCTCGAGCATGCCGGGCAGCACGAGCCGAGTCAGCAGCATGGTGGATATCAGGTTGACCTGTAGCCCCGCCACGATCGCGTCGGGCTCGATGGTCTCGAAGGGACCGTTGCCGCCGCGCTCACCGCCACCGGCGTTGTTCATCAGCAGTGTCGGCTTGCCCAGCTCCGACTCTGCGACAGCCAGCATCTTCCGCATGGAATCGAGATCGGTCACATCGGCCGGATATGCCACGGCACGGCCGCCCGCGGCCTCGATGAGGGACGCGGTCTCCTCGATCTCGGCCACAGAGCGCGCGGTGACCATCACCGCTGCCCCCGCCTCGGCGATCGCCAGCGCGACCGCCCGTCCCACACCGCGTCCGCCGCCCGTTACCAGGGCGACCGTTCCCACCAGACTATCCGTTGTTGTCACAGCGCTCATGATCGTCACCTCTCGCTCGTCCCCGTTGCGTCCTATCCATAGCGGCGACTCCACCTTCGCGGATCGCGTCGCGAACAGAGCTCCCCGCTTGCCCTCAGTCACCACTATGTGCAATAAAACTAGCCTATAGCGTCAATCTAAAACAAGCCGTTCGGCAGACTGAATGTCGACGAACTGTCAGGCTCGCCGAGTATCATGATCGAAAGGTCCGACCATCCCGGTGGGCGTAGGAAGTTGATCGAACGACCAACCCTGAAAGGCCGACTTGGCAAAGACGGTGGCGCCACGAGGTCGAGCGCGAGAGCGGGTTCTGGAGGCCGCGCTGGCGCTCTTTACCGAGCGCGGAGTCAGCGGTACGTCGCTGCAGATGATCGCGGACCGTGTCGGCGTGAGCAAAGCTTCGGTGTACTACCAGTTCCAGTCCAAGGACGACATTGCGTTGGCGGTCATCCGACCCGCGTTCGAGGACATCGAACGCGTGGTCCGAATCGCCGAAGTACTGCCGACCGACGAGGCTCGGCGTTCAGTCGCGTTCAGCGGCCTGATCGAACTCGTTGTCCGCCACCGCCACATAGCCGGGGTTTTCTACGGGGATCCGGCGGTCGATCGCCTGCTCGAAGATCACCGCAACTACAAAGAAGCGGCCGACCGGCTCGCCGACCTCTTGACCGGCCCCGGCGCCGGGGTGATGAGCCGAGTCGCTGTCTCGGTACTGGTCGCGGGGATTCACTACAGCGCGGCAGACCCCGATCTCTCCGACCTCGACGATTCACAGCTCCGCGTGGCGCTTCTCGAGTGCTCGCGCCGCATGGTGGGCACTATCGGGGCCGACCCCGAAGCGCCTTCGCCGAGGGTCGGCTCCTAGTGTCCCGGACCTGAAATCTTCGCCATATTCGGCGAGGGAGTCGAGGATTTCTTCTGCGGTTTTTCGCCAGGTGAAGGGTTTCGGGTTTTGGTTAGCGTGGCGGCAGGCCCAAGGTTGCCGTGCGAGGGCACGCCACACGACCCAGGAGCCCGAGGAACGCCTGACACCGCCCCCGGTGTCGATACCGGACAGAACGGTGACTTCGGAGATGCCGAGACCCCTGGCGAACTCCCCGCATCCATCGCCCGCTACCGCCCTCCCGTCACGCACCCTTACCAGAAATCGCACCTACCCGCGACGACGTACGCATAGATATGAAACGGATGTGTTTTTGATATCTTTGGGGGCGGTTCGGGGACGTTTTGGAGGTTGGCGGCAACCGGTCTCCGTTCCGCACGCGAGGCTGGCCGAGCGCGTGGGCGCGGACCACGCGGTGTTAGTCGAGCCGCCCGGAATCGGGGGTCCGGGCAGCTCGCTTCCCCTGCATACTGAGCAGTGGCGCCACAGCCGCTCAGCCCGGCCGTTGTAGGTGCGCCACAACGTAAATGACCGACTGCCACGCCGCCATCGAGAAAGGCTCGCACCCGCGTACCAAAGGGCGAGCCTGCGACGCACCTGGCGCGGACCGCCGATCTTGGTGTTCAATGATGTGGCTGCTCGTAGGTCTCTTCGTAACGTGGGTGCCGGGCGTTGACGCTTGATCGGCGGCCGTTCCGGAGCGTTTCGATGCGATGAGGAAATGCGAAGTGGCACAGGCATATGCCGTGTTCTGCGGCATTGACGTGGGTAAAGGCGAACACCACGCGGTCGGTCTCGACACGACCGGGAAACGGTTGTTCGACAAGGCACTTCCGAACGACGAGGCCCGGCTACGGGCCGTGTTCGACCAACTCGCCACCGGCGGCCCGCTATTGATCGTGGTCGACCAGCCCAACACCATCGGCGCCCTGCCGGTCACCGTCGCCCGTGCCTGCGGCCATGACGTCGCCTACCTGCCTGGCCTGTCGATGCGGCGCATTGCCGATCT
>NZ_JAFMPL010000143.1:0-16312 GCF_019038455.1 Nocardia noduli | reverse complement strand
GGGTCGCCGGGGTCGCCGGGGTCGCCGGGGTCGCCGGGGTCGCCGGGGTCGCCGGGGTCGCCGGGGTCGCCGGGGTCGCCGGGGTACCGCGAGCGTTCGCCCGCGCGACCGTCGACCGCGCGTCGGTCGCCGGTGTCACACCGTGATTCGTCCGGGACGGTCGCGGGTGCTCGCCGTGTGGTGCCAGGACTGGCCCGCGGTCGCCGCGGCCGCGGCGGCGGACCTGCCCGCGACGCGGCCGGTCGCGGTGCTGTTCGGGAACCGGGTGGTCGCGTGTTCGGCGGTGGCCAGGTTCGAAGGAGTGCGCCGGGGATTGCGGCGGCGCGAGGCCCAGTCGCGCTGTCCCGATCTGTTCCTCGTGCAGGACGACCCGGATCGGGACGCGCGCCTGTTCGAACCGGTGGTCTCGACGGTGGACGCGACCGTGCCGGGAGTCGAGGTGCTGCGCTCGGGACTGCTTGTGCTCGGTGCCCGCGGGGCCGCGCGGTTCTTCGGCTCCGAGGAGGCGGCGGCCGAACGTCTCGTCGACGCGGTGTCCGCGCTCGGCGTCGAGGCGCAGATCGGTATCGCCGACGAACTGTCGACGGCGGTACTCGCCGCCAAACGCGGTGTGCTGGTGCCGCCGGGGGAGGGCGCCGGATTCCTGGCGCCGCTGCCGATCGCCGAACTGGCCGCCGAACCGAGTCTGTCCGCTCCGGAACGCGCCGACCTCGTCGATCTGCTGCACCGCCTCGGTCTGCGCCGGATCGGCGATTTCGCCGCGCTGAGCCCGGCCGAGGTCGCCTCCCGCTTCGGGGTCGACGCCGTGCTCGCGCATCGCCTCGCGCGGGCCGTACCGGAACGGCCGCCGTCGGCACGTCGGCCGCCGCCGGAACTGACGGTGGAATACCGCTGCGATCCGCCGATCGACCGGGTCGACGCGGCCGCTTTCGCCGGACGCATGCTCGCGACCGCGCTGCACACCGCGCTCGCCGCCGCCTCGGTCTCGTGCACCCGACTCTCGGTCTACGCGGAAACGGAAGCGGGAGAACATCTCTCGCGTATCTGGCGCTGTGCCGAGCCGCTGACCCCGTCGGGTACGGCGGACCGGGTGCGCTGGCAGTTGGACGGCTGGCTGACCCGGCGCGACCGACCGACCGCGCCGATCACCCTGCTGCGCCTGGAACCGGTCGAGATCGCGGCATCGGGCGCGCTGCAACTCGGCCTGTGGGGTGGCGTCGGCGAGGAGAACGAGCGGGCGCGGCGCGCCCTGATCCGGGTGCAGGGTCTGCTCGGTGGCGAGGCGGTGCAGGTCGGGGTGCTCAGCGGCGGCCGCGGCCCGGCCGAACGCGTCACGATGGTCGTGCTGGGTGACGAGCGGGTGCCCGCCGCCGATCCGGGGCTGCCCTGGCCGGGCCGTCTGCCCGAACCCGCTCCCGCCGTCCTGCTGCTCAACCGTCCGACGGTGGAATTGGAAGCCGCCGACGGTCACCGGGTACGAGTCACCGCCCGCGGCCTGTTCTCCGCCGATCCGGTGGTGCTGCGCTGGGGCAGCAGGCAGTGGCGGCTGACCGGATGGGCCGGTCCGTGGCCGCTGGACGAACACTGGTGGACCCCCGAATCCGCCGCGTCGGCCGCCCGCGCCCAGGTGCAACTGGACAGCTCCGATACCGAGGTCAGGGTCCTGCTGCTCGTCTATCGCGACGAGATATGGCGGGCGGAGGGGCTCTACGACTGATCGCGACCACCGGTACCCTCGGATATCGTGAATCTGTCGGTGACCAGCATGGCGATCGGTGACGTGCGGATCGCCTACCGCGATTCCGTGATCGGTCGATCGGACGCGGCGGATGTGCCGGTCGTCCTCGTCCACGGCATGGGTGGCGACGGGCACACCTGGGACCGTTTCGCGCGCATCCTGCTCGCGCGCGGCAGGCGCGTCATCATCCCCGACCTGCGCGGTCACGGTCGCAGCTCACATTCGGATTCCTACCTGTTCGGTGAGTTCGGCGCGGATGTGCTGAAGCTGATCGAGCGTTGCGGACTGACGTCGGTGGATCTGGTCGGGCATTCGCTCGGCGGTTACGCGGTGTCCTGTGTGGCGCAGGAACGCCCGGATCTGGTCCGTAGGCTGGTCATGGAGGAATGTCCGCTCCCCGCGCGTTCGGGTGACGAGCAGATGAGCCTGACCCGCCGATTCCCGAGCGTGCCCGAACTCTGGCACGCCGCGTCGAGCCTGATCCGTCATCCCCGCGCCGTCGTCGCCTTCGACCGCACGATGACGGCGACCGCCCTCGAACAGTTCCGTAAACCCGATCCGCAATGGTGGGAGCGACTCTCCGATATCACCGCGCCCACCCTGGTGTTGCGCGGCGGGCCCGGCGGCATGGTCGATCCGGAGAAACTGGCGATCATGCAGGCCGCGGTGCCGGATTGCACCGTGTGCGCGTTCACCTGCGGGCACAGTATCCATCGCGATCGTCACCGCGAGTTCGAGGCCGTCGTCCTTCCGTTCCTGTCCTGACGCGGTCCGTAT
The DNA here is from genome assembly GCF_019038455.1 of Nocardia noduli. Classification (NCBI taxonomy): domain Bacteria; kingdom Bacillati; phylum Actinomycetota; class Actinomycetes; order Mycobacteriales; family Nocardiaceae; genus Nocardia; species Nocardia noduli. The sequence continues at coordinate 13,797 of NZ_JAFMPL010000143.1, read as the reverse complement.
TGTGGTCGATTCGACATCGCGGCGCGGAGTGCCCGCCCGGAACAGGGTTCTAAGGTAAGACTCATGTCCGCCGCACCACCCCCGCGACCGGCCGCCGGATGACGCAACTGGCGACCCGCTTCGACGGTATGACCTGCTCGGCCGCCGCCGCGGTCGATCTTCCGCTGCCAGGCACGGCGACCACGGTCACCGGCTGGCTGTGTATCGAACACCCCGGCGCGTGGGGGCGCGATGTGATCGGCGACGAGGTGCTCGGTCCCGAGATCACCGCCGAACTGGCCGCGCGCACGAAGGCGGCGCGGGTGCGTCCGACCCTCATCAGGCGGCCGGGGCGGTACGAGTTCACCGGAACCCGCACGGTGCTGCTCGCGAGTTCGCGTCCTGAGGGCTCGTGGTGTGAACGATTCGAGATCACCGACCTGAAGCAGTTGCTCGACCTGGATCTCGGGATCGTCGACGGCCCGCCGCCCGGAATCGGTGCGGCGGTGCGTGATCCGTTGACGCTGGTGTGCGCGCACGGTAAACGCGACCAGTGCTGCGCGCTGCTCGGCAGGCCGATCGCGGCGACTCTCGCCGCGCGCTACCCGGATCAGGTCTGGGAGTGTTCGCATACCGGCGGGCACCGGTTCGCCCCCGCCATGGTCCTGCTGCCGACGGGAAACACCTACGGTCGTGTCGATTCCGCCGCCGCCGTGGACGCGGTCAAGGCCGCCCGGCGCGGCGAGGTCTCCCCGACCGGATTCCGCGGCCGCAGTTGCTATCACCCCGTCGAGCAGGCCGCCGAGATCGCGGTCAGGGCGATCGTCGCCGCCGGAGTCGACGATCTCGTCGTCCGATCCGAGAACGACAACGCGGTCGGGGATTCCGCGATCGTGACGCATCGCGACGGCCGCCGCTGGCGAGTGGGCACGCGGACCGTCGACTTCGAACCGCGCCAAGCCAGTTGCGGTGCGAAGCCCAAACCCGTGACCGCCCTCGTCGCCGAGGATCCGCGACCGCTACCGCCGATCGGACCGGCGTAACAGCGGACTCCTACCGAGGCCGGTTTCCGGACACTCGCGAAATCCGTTGGGAACAGCTGATATTCGGTCAGGATCGTGACGATATGCGCACCCGTCCCCACCGCCCCCTGCGGGGTGGGGACGGGCGCGGTTCACCAGTGCGTCCCCGGGACCCAGCGCGCGGCGCGGCGCAGCGCGGTTCCGGTGACGCGGCGAGCCGCCGACCGCGGTCGCGGCTCGGCGGGTGGAGCGGTTTCCGGGACGGCGGTTTCCGGCGCGTCCTCCAACTGTTCGCCCTTGGCCGCGGGCGAGTCCGGCAGGGCACGGTAGTAGCGGTGCAGGATGCGGTCGCGGAATTTGGGGGTGACCAGCGCGCCGTATTCGGCGAGGGTGCCTAGGGGCACGTCGATGCGCTTGGGGCGTTCGGCGAGGGCGCGCACGATGGTCGCCGCGGCCCATTCGGGGGATTCGGATGGTCCCTGAGCGCCGCTCGGCGTGATCATCGGGGTGCGGACCAGCGGCATGTGGATGGTGGTGAAAGTGACGCCGTCCGCCATGGTTTCGACCGCGGCGACCTCGGTGAACTTGTCCAGCGCCGCCTTGCTCGCGAGGTAGGCCGAGAACCTCGGGGTGGCGACCTGCACACCCGCGCTGCTGATCTGCACGATGTGGCCGAATCGGCGTTCGCGCATCTGCGGCAGCAGTGCCAGCGTCATGCGCAGCGCGCCGAAGTAGTTGACCGCCATGGTGCGTTCGTAGTCGTGCAGCCGGTCGGTGGAGCGGTGGATGGCGCGGCGGATGGAACGGCCCGCGTTGTTCACCAGCATGTCGACGTGACCGTACTCGTCGAGGATGGCCTTGACGGTCTGGTCGACCGAATCGGATTCGGTGACATCGCACTGGTAGCCCTCGGCGGTGCCGCCGGCGGCCCGGATCTCCGCGACGACGTCCGCGAGTTCGTCCCCGCGCCGGGCCAGCAGCAGGACGGTGGCGCCCTTGGCAGCGACCGCGAGTGCGGCGGCCCTGCCGATACCGGAGGAGGCGCCGGTGATCACGACGTGGCGACCGGTGAGATCGCGGGTGCGGCGATTGCGACGGATCTGCCCGTCCTCGGCGGAGCGGGCCACATCGGAGGCCGGGACGGCGGCGGCGTCACCCGTTGAGTCACGGTCGGGCGTGGCGTTCATCGCTGCTCCTTCGCGGTCGAATGGTCTGAACTTACTCCAAAGTAAGTTGCTCTGCCAAGTGGTGGCCGACCCCTGGTCGCCGGACCTCGCCGACTCGGGTCGGCCCGGGGCCGGAGTGGTGCGCGCCACGGCGGGTGTGTCGATGCCACGGGATTGCCGATTCGGGGTGTCGAAGGCGGATCGTGGTCCCCCGGCCGGGGGACTTGCCGCTGGTGGAAGGTATTTTCGAAGGTGTTCCGCGGTAAGGCTTTCGAGAGAAGGTCGCGGCGTCCGGCAATCCTCGCGCAAAGGCTCGGTGATTCCTTCCGGCAAGCCTCGAATCTATCGAACATATGTGCGATACTCGTGCGCATGGCGGACGATCGGATGGCGGACATCTTTGCCGCGGTGCGGCTCGGCAGGGGCGACTCGGAGGCGGGGCGGCACGCGCTGCGCACACTGTGGGATGAGCTAGGTCCGGCCGGAGATCCGTTGCAGCGCTGCGTGGTGGCGCATCATCTGGCCGTGTTGCAGAAGACTGCCGAGGAATCGCTGATCTGGGATCAGCGCGCGCTCACCGCGGTGTTCAGCCCGGGCATTCCGCTCGATGACGGACTGCGCTGCTTCCTGCCCTCGCTCTATCTCAACCTGGCCGACAGTCACCGTCGCGTGGGCGATTTCGACGGCGCGCGCATGCAATTGGCCATCGCGCGCGGTCATCTCCGGATCCTGGCCGAGGACGCCTACGGCGCGATGATCCGTTCCGGGCTGGATCGGGTCGAGGAGGCCCTGCGGGCGGGATCGGCGCAACGTTTGACAGCCGAGTGATCCGCGCGACTCCGGCGATATCTTCCGGAGTCCGGCGGTTCGGCGGCCCGATGCGTGACATCTCATCTATCGAATGTATGTTCGATAGAAAGGAGGTGATGCGCTGGTGGGGTGGGGTAACGGACCGCCCACGTGGGCGGAGATGGAACGGGTGCTGTCCGGCCGACCCGGTCGGACGAATCCGGAGGCGATGTACCCCGGTGACGGCGGTGACAGCCCGGCCTGGTCGCGTAAACGCGGCGAATACCTGGCCGAGCCGGTCGAGCGGGTCGGTGGCCCCTCGGTGCCCTACGCCGAACTGCACGCCCACTCGGCCTACAGCTTCCTCGACGGTGCGAGCCAGCCGGAAGAACTGGTGGAGGAGGCCGTGCGGCTCGGACTGGAGGCGATCGCGCTCACCGATCACGACGGTTTCTACGGGACGGTGCGCTTCGCCGAGGCGGCCGCGGAATGGGGTATGCCGACCGTCTTCGGCTCGGAACTGTCGCTCGGCGCGGGTTTCGCGCCCGATTCCGCGCCGCGCACCGGATCGCCCGACCCGGCCGGCCCACATCTGCTGGTACTCGCCCGAGGTCAGGAGGGGTACCGGCGACTCGCGCGGGAGATCTCGACCGCGCATATGGCGGCGGGGGAGAAGGGCATCCTGCGCTACGACCTCGACGCGCTCACCGCGGCGGCGGACGGGCACTGGCATATCCTGACCGGCTGCCGCAAAGGCCATCTCAGGCAGGCCGTCGAACAGGATCTGCTGGCCGGGGACACCGGCCTGGTGCGTGCGGAGGCGGCGCTGCGCGAACTGATCGATCGATTCGGCGGCGACCGGGTCGGCGTGGAACTCACCCACCACGGTGTTCCCGAGGACGACGAACGCAACGCCCACCTGATCGCCCTGGCCGACCGGGTCGGACTACCCGTGGTGGCGACCACCGGCGCGCATTTCGCCGGACCGGGACAGCGTCGCCGGGCCATGGCGCTGGCCGCGATCCGGGCCAGGCAGAGCCTCGACGACATCGCGGGCTGGCTCGCCCCCGCGGGCGGCGCGCACCTGCGCTCCGGCGCGGAGATGGCCCGGCTGCTCGGCGCGGGAGCGGGGCGCGCGGGTCTGCGCGCGGTGTCCAACGCCGCCGAACTGGCTCGCGAATGCGCCTTCGACCTGCGGTTGATCGCACCTCGACTACCGCCGTTCGACACACCGGATGGCCACGACGAGAATTCCTGGCTGCGCGCGCTCACCATGCGGGGCGCGCGGGACCGCTACGGCACACCCGACGACAATCCCGGGGCCTACCGGCAACTCGAACACGAACTCGCGATCATCACCGGACTCGACTTTCCCGGCTATTTCCTGGTGGTGCACGATATCGTCGACTTCTGCCGGAGCAACGACATCCTGTGCCAGGGCCGGGGTTCGGCGGCCAATTCCGCGGTCTGCTACGCCATCGGCATCACCAATGTCGATCCGGTCGCCAACGAACTGCTCTTCGAACGATTCCTCTCGCCCGAGCGTGACGGTCCGCCCGATATCGACATAGATATCGAATCCGATCGCCGGGAGGAGGCGATCCAGCACGTCTACGCGAAATACGGTCGCGAATACGCGGCCCAGGTGGCGAATGTGATCACCTATCGTGGCAAATCCGCCGTCCGCGATGCCGCACGCGCACTGGGGTTCTCGCCGGGTCAGCAGGACGCCTGGAGCAAACAGGTGAGTCGCTGGTCCGGCGTTCGGGCAGAGACCGGAACCGATATTCCGCCGCCGGTACTCGAACTCGCTGCCGATATCGAGGGCCTGCCGCGACATCTCGGCATCCATTCGGGCGGCATGGTGATCTGCGACCGTCCGATCGCCGATGTCTGCCCGGTGGAATGGGCGCGTATGCCCGGCCGCAGCGTCCTGCAATGGGACAAGGACGACTGCGCCGCCGTGGGTCTGGTGAAATTCGATCTGCTCGGACTCGGCATGCTCTCCGCGCTGCACTACATGATCGACCTGGTACGCGAACACAAAGGTGAGACGGTCGAACTGCACCGGCTGGACCTGACAGAGACCGGGGTGTACGAAATGCTCTCGCGCGCCGATTCGGTCGGGGTCTTCCAGGTGGAATCACGCGCCCAGATGGCCACGCTGCCCCGCCTGAAACCCCGGAATTTCTACGACCTGGTGGTCGAGGTCGCGCTGATCCGGCCCGGACCGATCCAGGGCGGCTCGGTGCACCCCTATATCCGCCGCCGCAACGAGCAGGAGGAGATCCGCTTCGACCATCCGGCGCTGGAGAAATCCCTGCAACGCACCCTCGGGGTTCCGCTGTTCCAGGAACAACTCATGCAGATGGCCGTCGACGTCGCCGGATTCACCGCCGCCGAGGCCGATCAACTGCGCCGTGCCATGGGCTCCAAACGCTCACCGGAGAAGATGGAGCGACTACGCGAACGTTTCTATCGCGGTATGCGCGAAGTGCACGGCATCACCGGCGACGTGGCCGACCGCATCTACGAGAAGCTCTACGCCTTCGCGAATTTCGGCTTCCCGGAAAGTCATTCACAGAGTTTCGCCGCACTCGTCTTCTATTCGGCCTGGTTCAAACTGCACCATCCGGCCGCGTTCTGCGCCGGTCTGCTGCGCGCGCAGCCGATGGGTTTCTACTCTCCCCAATCGTTGGTCGCCGACGCGCGGCGACACGGCGTCACGGTGCGCGGTCCCGATATCAACGTGAGCCGTGCCGAGGCGACGCTGGAGGATCGGGGCACGAATATCAGGCTCGGACTGTCGTCGGTGCGCCATATCGGTGAGGAACTGGCCGAGAAGATCGTCGCGGCACGAGCCGCCGTGCCCTACACCTCCTTCCTCGATCTGACCGGACGCGTGGAACTGACCGTCCCGCAGGCCGAAGCGCTCGCCACCGCGGGCGCTCTCGGCAGTATCGGCAGTACCAGGCGCGAGGCGCTGTGGGCGGCGGGCGCCGCCGCCGGTGAACGACCCGACCGCCTGCCCGGCACCGGCGCGGCCACCGCCGCGCCCGCGCTGCCCGGTATGAGCGCTCTCGAACTGGCCGCCGCCGACGTGTGGGCGACCGGAGTTTCCCCCGGCAACTATCCGACGGAATTCCTGCGCGCGCGCCTGGACGCGCTCGGCGTCATCCCGGCCTCCGGCCTGCTCGCCGTGCCCGACGGTTCGAAGGTGCTCGTCGGCGGCGCGGTCACCCATCGTCAGCGGCCCGCCACCGCCGCGGGCGTCACCTTCCTGAATCTGGAAGACGAGACAGGCATGGTGAATATCGTCTGTTCGGTCGGCCTGTGGACGCGCTATCGGCGACTGGCCCAGGGCGCCGCCGCGCTGCTCGTCCGTGGGCGGGTGCAGAACGCGGAAGGGGCGGTCAGCGTGGTCGCCGAACACCTGGAGCGTATGGAACTGCGCGTCGATTCCACCTCGCGCGACTTCCGCTGACCGCGCGGGCCGGTCTCCGGTGCGGGGCGAGTTCCGCCGACGCGGCGCCGAACATCGCAACATGCTGTGATGCCCTCACACGCCTTCTCGATACGGGGAATCTGCACCTCACTGCCACTGCCACGGCGAGCCCGATCGCGATCGAGTCGGTGAGTCGACCGCCGCGCCGCCGCGGTGGGCGCATCGATGACCACCCGAACGGCCGACACACTATTGTCCCCACTACGACGCCGCCGACTCGACGGATGACCATGCCCGCAGACCCACCGGATCACCGCCTCCCGATATCGCGCCGGGACCGAGGCGCGACCGCGCTTGTCACCCTTGTGGTTTCACTGCCGTCGATGGTGATCAGCGGCCTGCTCGTCTACGGCGCGGGCACACTCGGCGGACCGTCGACCGCACTCGGACTGATGCTCACCTGGCTGCTCGTCGGCCCGCTCATCCCGCCGCCGACCCCGGATATGGCGCCGCTGATCTTCCGGGTGCGCCGACCGCGTCCGGAGGAACAGGCGATGTTGATTCCGGCCTGGCACAACGTCGCTCAGCTCGCGCGGGTGTCCGCCGACGACTATTCGCTGTGGGTCCAGGACACCCGCGACGTCAACGCGCTCTCCGCGCCGGGGCGCATCGTCGCGGTCACCGGATGGGCGATCGCCGCGCTCGGACCGCGTGAACTGGAAGCCGTCCTCGCCCACGAACTCGGCCACCATCTCGGCGGCGGCCAGCGCGCCCACATGCTCGCCTACTGGTACGGACTTCCGGTCGCGCTCATCAGGACCGGATACCGCAAGATCACCTGGCTGTTCGCGGTATTCGTCGCCCAGGCCGCGCATATCGTCGGATTCGTCGCGTTGCTGCGGCTGTTCGGTGTGCGAAAAGCCATGGACGTCATCTGTTTCGCCGTACTGACCCCGACCAGAGTGCTGGTATTCGTCGCGGCCGTCATCGCGGCGGCGACGATGTTCGGAATCCCGACCGCGGTGATCGCGGCGGCGGCGCTGCTCGCGGAACCGTTCGCGAAACAGGCGCAGCGGCGATGGTCGGAGATCAGGGCCGACGCCGTCGCCGTCGACCTCGGTTACGGACAACAGACCCACACCGTGCTCGATCTGTGGTTGCGGCGGGTCTCGACGCGGCGCGAGCCCGGCCCGCTCGCCCGAATGCTCGACTCCCACCCGCCGATCGAGACGCGACTGCGCGCCGTCCGCACCCGCGTAGGCGCTTCGGGCTGCGTTATCCCGCCGCCACGGTCCGGGTAACGGTTACCCTGCGACCATGCGAAAGCTTGCGGTGCTGTGCATCGGTCTCCTGGGTTCGGTGCTGCTCGTGGCCTGCGGCAGTGACGACATGTCATCGTCGTCGCCCTCGCCGACGGTCGGTAAATCCATGCCCGCGCCCGCCATTTCGCCGCCCGGTCTGCGCGAACAGGCGGGCGAGTCCGCCGACAGCAGGGGGCAGGCCGCCGATACCGTCGCGCGCAAGGAAGTCGTCACCGGCCGTGTCGATCTCACCGCGGACGATCCGATCGCCGCCGCCGCGACCGTCGCCGACCAGGTCCGCGCCGCGGGCGGCCGGATCGACAACCGCACCGAAGCGCCGGGAACCGAGGACGGCGATCCCAGCGCGTCGCTCACCGTCCGCGTGCCCGCCGACAAGACCGACGCGTTCATCGACGGACTCGGCGGCCTCGGCAAGGTCACCCGCGTCAGCACCAATCGCGAAGACGTGACCATGCAGTGGGAGGACCTCGACGCCAAGATCAAAGCCCTACAGTCCTCGGTCGACCGCCTGCGCGTCCTCATGGCTGGCGCGACCAATACCGCCGACCTGCTCGCCGCCGAGAGCGCGCTGTCGAGCAGGCAGGGCGAACTCGACAGTCTCACCGCGCAGAAGAAACTCCTCGACGACCAGGTCAGCCTGTCCAGCCTCACCATCGCCATCACGGCCACCGAGAAGAAATCCGAGACCGACGACGGCCCCGGCAATTTCTGGGACGGCATCGTCTCCGGCTGGAATTCGCTGGTCGACTGGTTGCAGGACGCCGTCGTCTTCGTCGGCAAGGCGATTCCGTGGGCCGGATTCCTGCTCGTCGTCGGCGCGGTGGTGTGGGGGATCGCGCGTGCGGTGCGCCGTCGTCCGGTGGTGTCCGGTGCGGGAGTCGAGCGCGGTCGCGCCGCCGGTTCTGCCGATCCCGTGTCGGACAGTTCGGACGCGAAAGCAGGTGTCGCGAAGGACAGTCGGGTGGAAGCGGCATTCGGCGATGCGGACGTGAAGACCGATCCCGCGAAGGAGAGTTCGGTGGAAACGGCATCTGGTGCAACCACGACCGGGACCACGAAGGGCGATGCCGCGAAGACCGACGCTGCGAAGGGTGATGCCGCGAAGGGCGACTCGGCGGAAGCAGCATCCGGAGAAGACGCGACCGGGACCGAGGATGCGAAGGGTGACACCGAAGGACCGGCGTCGCGGAAGTGATGGCCACCCGGTGCGGCCGGGCAAGAGAACGAAGCGGCACGATCCTTGCCCGTACAGGCAACACCCAGTCCGAATGCGGCGACGCCCGTCGCAACGAAAACCATTGCGGCGAAGGCACGTCGGTGCCGCCGAGGGCAACCGGTGCGACGGCGGGCCGCGCAATCCTCACCCCGCAGGTGGATGCCCTTCCGAATGCGGGCGGCATTTAGTTTCTATGAAACCGTTGCGGTGAAGGGACGCTCGGTGCCGCCGACGACACCCGATTCGAACGGTGAGAGCCGCGCAATCTTCACCCCGCCACTGGCGGATGCTCTTCCGTACGCGGCGGCGCCCAGCTTCTATGAAACCGTGCGGCGAAGGGGTGTTCGGTGCCGCCGAGGACGCCCGGTGTGACAGCGGGCCGCGCAATCCTCACCCCGCAGGTGGATGCTCTTCCGAATGCGGCAGCACCCAACTTCTACGAAACCGTTGCGGAGAAAGGAATCCCGGTGCCGCCGACGGTGATCAAGGCGACGATCAAACCGAACAGCCGTAAGGGCCCACTCATCGAAACCCTCGACGACGGCACCCTCCAGCTCTACGTCCGCGCTCCCGCCGTCGAGGGCAAGGCCAACAGGGCCGCTATCGAACTCCTCGCCGAGCATTACGGCGTCCCCAAGAGCGCGGTCCGCCTCGCCGCGGGTGCGACCTCCCGCCACAAACGTTTCGAGATCGACCGTTAGAGCGAGTTCATGACGCCGGGTTGCCGACCGATCAGGGCTGGATGTTCTCCAGATCTTCGAGCAGGTTCGGGTGTTTCGGTTGCCAGCCGAGCGTCTGCCGGGTGTGCTCGCTGGACGAGGGCTGGTCGGTGGCGAAGATCGGGCCGAGCGGGCCGAACATCTCTTGCGGCACGGCTTCCGTCGCGACCCCCAGTCTCCGGCCGATGACAGCGGCGATGTCACGCATGGCGTCGCCTTGGTCGTCCACGGCGTGCCACGAGGTCCCCGCCCGAGCCTTCTCCAAAGCCAGTCGGAAGAGTACGGCCGCGTCGAGCGCGTGCACGGCGGGCCAGCGCTGGGTGCCGTCGCCCGGATAACCCGACACGCCGTTGCGGCGCGCGGCCTCGGTCAATATCCCGGCGAATCCACCTCTGCCCTCGTTGTGCACCGTGCGCGGCAGTCGTATGGCCGCGCTGCGCACACCGCGCGAGGCGAGGTCGAGGACCGAGGTGACGGAGTGGCCGCGACCGCCGACAGGTCCCTCGGTCGACACCGGGTCGGCCTCGGTCGAGCAGCGCCCGGGTATGGCGGGTGTGCCCGAGACCGTGATCAACGGGCGATCACTGCCGACGAGTTCCTCGCCCATGGCCGCGAGAGCGGCGCTTTCCTCGGCGATTCCGGCCGCGAGCGTGGCAAGGGATGTGAAGTCGTTGCTGAAAGCCAGGTGGACCACGCCGTCGGTCTCGGCCGCGCCGGCGCGGATCGTGCGCAGATCGGCGAGGTCGCCACGGACGGATTCGGCGCCCGCGGCCTCCAGGACCTTCGCGGACGACTCGGAGCGGGCGAGTGCGAGGACGGTGTGACCGTTCCCGAGCAGTTCGGCGACGACCGCCGAGCCGATCAGGCCGGTGCCGCCGGTGATGAATACGCGCATGTCATTCCCTCGAATGTGATGGGACTTTTGTCCCGTCACTGTATCAGAGTGATGAGACAAAAGTCCCGTCACCTAGGATGGCGTGATGGCACGGTGGGAACCCGGGGCACGCGAGCGGCTCGTCCTGGCAGCGATAGACCTGTTCGCCGAACAGGGGTACGACGAAACGACGGTCGCGCAGATCGCCCAGCGCGCCGGCGTCGCGAAGAGCACGTTCTTTCGGCATTTCCCCGACAAGCGCGATCTGCTGGTGGCGGGCCAGCAGACGCTGAGCCGACTACTGGCAGAGGGGATCGCCGAGGCACCCGAGAGCGCCACTCCGCTCGAAGCGGTCGCGGCGGGTCTGGAACGCGCGTCGAACTCGATGGGCCCCGTGAACCACGAACTCGCGCCTCGCCTGAAGGCGGCGGTCGAGGCCAACGTGGAACTCCAGGCCCGCGACGCGCTCAAGAGCGTGGGGCTCGCGGTAGCCATGACCGACGCCCTCGTCGCTCGCGGAGTTCCCGACCCCACCGCGCACCTCGCGGGCGAACTGGGTGTTCTCGCGTTCAAACGGGGCTACGCCCAATGGCTGGACGCCGATGCCGACGCCGCGCTCGCGCCGTATGTTCTCGCGGCCCTCGAAGATCTCGGCTCGGCGAGCCGGTCCCTCACCTGAGATCCCGCCCTAGACCCCGCCGGGAAACCCGTGCTGTCGCCACGCCTCGTACACCGCGACCGCCGCCGCGTTCGACAGATTCATCGACCGCCGCCCCGGCAGCATCGGAATCCGCACCTGCTCGGTGATACGCGGATCGTCCAGCACCTGCCGAGGCAACCCGGTGGGTTCGGTCCCGAACAACAGCACATCCCCCTCCCGATACGCGATATCGGTGTACCTCGTCGCCGCCTGCGTGGTGAACGCGAACACCCGCTCCGGCGCCAACACCCGCCACGCCTCATCGAGACTCGCGTGCACCGTCACCGACGCCAGATCGTGGTAATCCAACCCCGCCCGCCGCAACTTCGACTCGGACAGATCGAACCCCAACGGCTCGACCAGATGCAGCTCACACCCGGTCCCCGCCACCAGTCGAATCGCATTACCGGTATTCCCCGGAATAGCGGGCTCGTGGAACATCAGTCGGAACACAGGCGCCTATTGAACCAGGTGGGGTACCCGTGCGAGCGAGGCGGTCAGTTCGGCAGAAGTCGAAGAGGAGTCGAGTGGCGGGTCCGGACAGCGCTGAAGTGCCGCAGATCAAGCGTCGCGACCTCCCGGACACCGAGTCGTTCTGCCACCGCGAGTACGGCGGCATCGACAGCTCCCAATGGGAAGTCGGCGTACTTTCGTACCAGCTCGGCCATACGTTGTAGATCAGTGCGGGTGAGTTCGACGAGTTCGATTTCGTTCGCGGCAATGGATTCCAGGAACGCGGCTTCGATCTGCGGTCCTACGCGAGTCTCCAGAAAGTAGCAGACCTCCGCGAGCACCGGACTCGGCACAAGCAGGGGGCCGGGATGGGTTTCCAAGAGATCAAGGCAGCGTTGGTGATCAGCGTCGTTCTTGTTGAGGACGGCAACGAGCGGGCCTGTGTCGCAGACGATCACCGGCCAGTTTTACCATGTTCCTCACGCAGAAGGTCTTCCGAACGTGCGGCGAGGTCGGGTTCGGCGTCCATCACGCCCGCGAACGAGAGATGCCGACGCCGCTCGACTGCCGGTTCCGCCGCAGTTGCCGGTTCGGGGGACTCGGTGACGACGAGTTGGAGTGCGACCGCCCGCAACGCCCGCGCTTGGTCGGGCGTGAGCCGGTCGACCAGCCGATGCAGGTCTTCGTAGTCGTGCGCTGCGGTCATGGTTGTGAGTTTAGTGGCTTGCCACTTTCGATGCCTGAGTCATCGACCTGAGAACTGAGGTATCTGCACATCGACGTGCCCACGTCGCGAGACTTCGGCAAATCTTCTCGTGGGTCCGATCAGTCCGTGGTGCGGTGGGCCTGATCGGTTATTGGATCGATCAGCCTCGGCCACGCCGATGGGTTGCCCGGGCCGGCGCGAAATCCGGGCACCGAGGTGACCGGCGGGCCGGGGATGCGGTGTCCCACATGATCACTCGACGTAGAGTGGGGCGAGCCCGATCGCGGACGCGGTCATCCGGGGACAGTGTTATCGACGAGGAGCGCGACGATGCGGTTCGGCAACGGACTCGATATACCCGAAGGGCTCGCGGATGTGTGCGCGCCGGATCGGATGGCGGTGCTCGTGTACGACATGCAGGTCGGGGTGTTGTCGCAACTGGCCGATGGGCCGCAGATCGTCGAGCGGGTCGTGCGGCTGGTGGAGGCGGCGCGGCGCGGTGGTTATCCGGTGATCTTCCTGCGGCACTTCTTCCTGCCGCCTCGGCTCACCGGGGTGTTCGGCCTGCGCATGGCGATGAACTGGCAGCAGGTCGAGTCCGTCGACGAGGTGAAGCCCATTCTGCAGCGCGACACCCCGCCGTTCGAGCTGGTTCCCGAACTCCAGCCCCGGGCCGATGAGATCGTGTTCGACAAGACCTCGATGTCGGCGTTCGAGGGGACTCCGCTGGCGGCGACCCTGCGTGACCTCGGCATCGGTACTTACGCCATCTGCGGGGTTGCCCTGGAGATCGGTATCGCGCCCACCGTCACGCATTCCACCGACCTGGGTTTCGTGCCCGTCGTGGTCGCCGACGCTTGCGGCGGTAAGGATAAAGAGGCCATGGCGCGGGCCTACGACGATTTCGCCTTCCAGGGGCACGCGATGGTCACAGACGTCGACACGATCACACCGCTTCTGGCGAACTGACGGTCTCGGTCTCCGCTGAACCACAGGAATCCGCGTTGTCGTATCGCGGATTCGGCAGTGGCGTGACTAGTTGTGGCAGGTGTCGCGGTCGTTGTAGAGCAGCATCTGGGTGACCTTCGCCTCGGGTGGGCTTTCCGAGCGGATGCCGAGGAAGCCGTAGTGGGCGGGTTGGCCGGGGACGTCGGCGGAGCTCCAGTTGTGGCCGAGTTTCAGGGCGGGGTAGGCGGCGCGGACTTCGTCCAGGGTGGAGCCGACGGTGATGCCTTCGGGGGTGTGGGCGGGCAGTTTGTTGTGCATGATCGCGACGATCTCGCCCTGGTTGTAGAAGCCGCTCCAGCCCGCGGTGGCGGTGTAGCGGCCGCAGCCGGGCGGGTCGCCGCCCATATCCTCGACTTTCGCGATCTCGCCGGTGGCCTGGGCGTCGGCGAGGCTCATGC
>NZ_JAFMPL010000142.1:0-16491 GCF_019038455.1 Nocardia noduli | reverse complement strand
GGACCGTGCCGGGCGGATGGCTCAGCGGTCAACTGGTGGTCGATACCGAAGCCGGTGACGAATGGCGGATCTCGGCTCCAGCGGGTTCCTTCCGGGTCGATCCGGACGGCGACGACGTGGTGATGATCGCGGGCGGCACCGGCCTCGCGCCGATGCGGGCGATGATCCTGGAGTTGGCCAGGCGACCCGAGCCGCCGCGCACCTACCTGTTCGTCGGCGGACGCTACCCGCGCGACCTGTACGCCGCCGATATGCTGAGCATTCTCGCGGACGAACTCCCTTGGCTCACCGTGGTTCCGGTGGTGGACAACACCGAGGATCCCTCCTGGATCGACGAATGGCACCGGCGTTCCCAGGTCGATATCGGCTTCTCACAGGACGAATTGCTCCAGGGCAGCCTCGCCGATGTGGTCGGCTCGCACGGGGCTTTCACCTCGCATCAGGTACTGGTCTGCGGGTCGCCGGGGATGACGCGATCGACGGTGGATCGTCTGCTCGAGACCGGGACGCCCGCCGAGCGCATCCAGGTCGAAGGACTCTGACCATCCCGGTGCGGTGATCATCGTCCAGGCGAAGGCCGGGATCCATTCGCAGACTCGCGGATAGTAGTCACCCGCCTGGATCCCGGCCTTCGCCCGGACGAAGAGCCGCCGCCGGGCGGGATCCGCTCAGAACAGCGGATCGTGCCGGATGTTCTTCGTCTCGGTACCGGCCGCCATCAGCCGGAACTTGGTGGTCTGCACCATCGATGGCGAACCGACGATCTGCACATCGCGATCGGCCCACGACCCGAAACCCGCGACGATCTTGCCGATCTGTCCCGTCATCCGTGGTTCCAGACCGGGTAATTCCGGCGTGGGTTCACCGGAATCGACATACCACCACGGGTTCTGGTCGTTCTCCGCCACCGGGGTGACGGTGAGCCATTTGTTCGCCACGGCCAGTCGGCTCAGCGTCTCGAGTTCGTACAGATCGCACGGATAGTGACCGCCGACGAACAGGTGCACCTTGGGATTGGTTCGCCGCTGCGCCATCGACATGATCTGCGCGCGCAACGGCGCGATTCCGGTGCCGCAGCCGATCATCAGCATCTTGCGCTTGGTGTTGCGCGGCACCCCGAGACCGCCGAGCGGCGAACCGAGCAGCCACGTCTCCCCCAATTGGGTCTGGCCGACGATGGCCGGACTGACCCAGCCACCGAGCACGCTGCGAATGTGGAATTCGATCTCGCAGTTGGCGTTCGCGGGCACGGCGGGTGAGAGGTAGCGCCACATCCGAGGTCGGGACGGCACCTGCACGCTCATGTACTGGCCCGCGGCATAGCTCATCGGTTTGTCCAGTTGCAGTCGCACGACGGTGAGATTGCGTAGCACCGAACGGGACTCGACGACGGTGCCCGACCAGACCGCGGGCGTCTTCTCCTGATCGGCCGCGCCGATCATGGTCTCGGCGATGACGGTCAATCCGTCGTCCCAGGCCTGCTCGACCTCGTCGGTCCACATCTCGGTACCGGCGAAGCGACGCATCGCGGTTTTCAACGAGGTGGCCACCGCGACGTAATGTTCCGGCTTGACGCCGTATTTGCGATGGTCGCGCCCCAGTTGGGCGAGGAATGGTAGTAACTTGTTCGGCTCCTCGAGCCGATCGAGCGTGTAGGAAATGGCCTTGACCAGCCGGTCACGCTGCGAGTCCATCGCCGCGGGAAAGAAATCGCGGACGTGGGGGTAGTCCGTGAACAATGTCGCATAGAACGAACTGGCCAGTTTCTCCGGACCCCCCTCCTCCGCAGCAACCGCCTTGAACGTGGTTCTGATCAAAGCGACGGTGCGCGAATCCATTTGCGTCACAACCCCATTTCGCACTCGGAACACATAACGTGCCAGCGAGTGAGGTGCCGCGGGACACTCGTCAGCAGCCGATGCCAAGGAGTGTAGGCGAGGTTTGCCAGCTACGGAACGTCACTGTTAAACATCAAGCGTGTAATTTCTACGAAACGAGGATGGATAATGAGAAACACGCGAGAAACCGACTGAAAGACCGTTAATACCAGGTCGATTCGGACACCCATCCACCGAATCCGCACGATCCGTTTTGCAAGCTTCGTCCGAATCCCGTCCCCGGAGCGACTTTTCGGCAACTCGAGCGCGGTCACCCGCCGCCGACACGGCTCGGGCGGAGGCGGAACGCGAGCGGGGCGAGGGCTGCGGCGCGACCGATGATCCGGCGGCGCGATGCCCGAATCCGAACGGCCGGATTCGGATCCGGACCCGCTTACCGTCGGCTAACGAATCCACGCGGCGGGAGGGGAAATCCCGAGGCATCCGACCATTTCCGACGCGGTCCGGAAA
The DNA here is from genome assembly GCF_019038455.1 of Nocardia noduli. Classification (NCBI taxonomy): domain Bacteria; kingdom Bacillati; phylum Actinomycetota; class Actinomycetes; order Mycobacteriales; family Nocardiaceae; genus Nocardia; species Nocardia noduli. The sequence continues at coordinate 14,143 of NZ_JAFMPL010000142.1, read as the reverse complement.
TCGGGGACCCGATCGGAAGTTTGCCGAATGGTTTCCCCCGATCGGTGCGCACCACCGCGACGTCCGCTCGCCCATCACGACACGATCCCGAACCGACGCGACGCGTATTTGTCCACAGGTGTGAACAGGGGGCTTGCACAGCTGTGGAATACCGGCGCGGACTCCCGCGAAACGACTTCGGGCCCCGGATTCCGGCACACGCGAAGTGCGCCGAGCCCGGGGCCCGAAGTTTTCGTGAACTCAGCGCTGGTGGCGTGGTTTCCACACCACCAGTGCGGTACTGCGTTGCGGCGGCGCGAAATCCGGCCGGTACCCCGCACGCAGTCGTTCCAGCTCGGCCGCCATCTCGGCGACGGTCTGCTGCAACTCCTCCACCTGGTTGGTCAATTCGATGATCCGTTTGATACCCGCCAGGTTGACGCCCTCGTCCTGGGACAGCCGCTGCACTTCGCGCAGCAACTCCACATCCCTTGCCGAATAACGCCGCCCGCCGCCCGAAGTGCGTTGCGGCGTCACCAGTCCGAGGCGGTCATAGGTGCGCAGAGTCTGCGCGTGCATGCCCGCCAACTGGGCCGCCACCGAGATCATGAAGAACTCGGCACGCGAGGCCCCACCGGAGGCCTTCTTCGGATCAGTGGACATTACGCACCTGCCCATCCGGCGCGGGGATCGAACCCGCTGGTCTGTTCCGCCTCCGCGTAGCGTCGCAGCGCTTCGGCGGCACTGTCGTCGAGCTTCTGCGGCACCGCGACCTTGACGGTGACCAGCAGGTCACCGGCGCCGCCGCCGCGCTTGGGCACACCGCGCCCGCGCACCCGCAGAATCCGGCCGTCGGCCGTGCCCGGAGGCACCTTGACCCCGACCCGACCCTCCAGCGTCGGCACGGAAACCGTTGTCCCCAGGACCAACTCACTGTAACTGACCGGCAGCACCAGGGTCAGGTCGTCGCCGTTGCGGCCGAATACCTTGTCCTGGCTGACGTGCACGCTCACGTACAGATCGCCCGAGGGCGCGCCGCGTAATCCCGCCTCGCCCTGTCCTGCCAGCCGGATCCGCTGCCCGTCACCGACTCCGGGCGGAATCCGCACCGTGATGGTGCGGGTCCGGTTCTGGATGCCGGTGCCACGGCAGTCGACGCAGGGATCGTCGATGATCGATCCGGTGCCTCGGCAGTCGTCGCACGGCTCGCTGAAGCCGAACGCGCCCTGATTGCGGCTGATGACGCCCGCGCCGTTGCAATGCGGGCAGACCCGGGGACTGGTCCCCGGCTTCGCGCCGCTGCCGTGACAGGTGGTGCACGGCGAGGGACTGGTCATCCGCAGCGGAACGGTGACGCCCTGTGCGGCCTCGCGGAATCCGAGTGTCGTCTCGGTCTCCACATCGGCGCCGCGGCGCGGACGGTTCGTCGTCCGCGCGCCGCCCCGATTGAACAGGCCGCCGAGCAGATCTCCGAGGCCACCGTCGCCCGCGTTGGCGTTGCCGAAGATATCGCCGATATTGAAATCCTGCGAGAATCCGCCCGCCGCACCGGGAGTGAACCCACCGCGGCCGTAGCCGCCACCCGCGAACAACTTGCGGGTGTCGTCGTACTCCTTGCGTTTGGCCGGATCCGACAGCACGGCGTGCGCCTCGCTGACGGTCTTGAACCGCTCTTCTGCCTTGGCGTCACCCGGATTGGCGTCCGGATGCAGATCACGGGCGAGCTTGCGATACGCCTTCTTGATCTCGTCCTGCGAGGCGCTGGAGGAGACACCCAGCTCCTTGTAGAAGTCCTTTTCGATCCACTCCCGTTGACTCACCCGGTCTCTCCTCCTCTCACGGTGTCGGATATTCGGCGTTCGCGGCTTCCCGCGGGTCTACCGGTTGTTCGCTTCGGCATCAGCATCCGAAGCCTCTGTCTCGGATGGCTCGACCGGTTCGGCCGTGTCGGCCACCGCGTCGGTCACTGCGACGAGCGCGTGTCGAAGCACCCTGTCGCCGAATCGATAACCCTTGCGCATGACGATGCCGATCACCGGATCGTGCCCGGAACCCTCGTGCTGCACGGCCTCGTGCAGGGTCGGGTCGAAGGGATCGCCCTCGGCCCCGAACTCCTCCAGGCCCTGCTTGCGCAGCGCGTCGGCGAGCTTGTCGGCCACCGACCGCAGCGGCCCGGTCTCCAGATCGCCGTGCGCCCTCGCCCGGTCGAGATCGTCGAGCACTCCGAGCAATTCGGTGACCACCGAGGCCTTCGCCGCGTCGATCGCGGTCTTGCGATCGCGATCGACGCGACGGCGGTAGTTGGCGTATTCGGCCGTCAACCGTTGCAGGTCGGCGGTGCGCTCGGCGAGCTCACCGCTGGTGTCGGCAGGTTCGGCAGCGGCGGCGGAACCGTTCTCGGCCGCCTGCTCCCTGATCTCACCGGTTTCCGGATCGATCTTCCTGTTGTCGACGACGGTGATCGGCTCCTGCTCGGAGTTGCCCTGAGTCACTTCTTCTCCGTGTCGACCGGCTCGTCGACGACCTCGGCATCCACGACCTGGTCATCGTCGGCGGGGTTGGGCGTGCCGTTGCCGTTCGCTGACTGCTCGGCGGCCGAGGCCTCGTAGATGGCCTGGCCCAGCGCCTGCGATTCGGTGGCGAGCTTCTCCACCGCGGCCTTCACGGCCGCGATATCGGTGCCCTTCAGCGCCTCGTTCGCCTCGGCGATGGCCGCCTCGACCTTGGACTTCACGTCCGCGGGCACCTTGTCCTCGTTGTCCTTGATGAACTTCTCGGTCTGGTGCACCAGCGACTCGGCCTGGTTGCGGGTCTCGGCCTCCTCGCGGCGGGCCTTGTCCTCGGCGGCGTGCGCCTCGGCGTCCTTGACCATCCGGTCGATCTCCTCCTTGGACAGGCCGGAGCCGTCCTGGATCTTGATCGTGTTCTCCTTGCCGGTGCCCTTGTCCTTGGCCGTCACGTGGACGATGCCGTTGGCGTCGATGTCGAAGGTGACCTCGATCTGCGGCACGCCGCGCGGGGCCGGCGGGATACCGGTCAGCTCGAACGATCCGAGCAGTTTGTTGTGCGAGGCGATCTCGCGCTCGCCCTGGAACACCTGGATCTGCACCGACGGCTGGTTGTCGTCGGCCGTGGTGAAGGTCTCCGAGCGCTTGGTCGGGATGGTGGTGTTGCGCTCGATGAGCTTGGTCATCACCCCGCCCTTGGTCTCGATGCCCAGCGACAGCGGGGTCACATCGAGCAGCAGGACGTCCTTGACCTCGCCCTTGAGCACACCGGCCTGGAGAGCCGCGCCGACGGCGACGACCTCGTCCGGGTTCACGCCCTTGTTCGGCTCCTGGCCGCCGGTGAGCTCCTTGACGAGCTCGGTGACGGCGGGCATGCGGGTGGAACCACCCACGAGCACGACGTGGTCGATGTCCTTGACCGAGATGCCCGCGTCCTTGATCACGGACTGGAACGGCGCGCGGGTGCGGTCGAGCAGGTCCGAGGTGATCTTCTGGAATTCGGCGCGGGTCAGCTGCTCGTCGAGGAACAGCGGGTTCTTGTCGGCGTCGACGGTGATGTAGGGCAGGTTGATCGAGGTGCTCTGCGAGGAGCTCAGCTCGATCTTGGCCTTCTCGGAGGCCTCGCGCAGCCGCTGCAACGCCATCTTGTCCTTGGTCAGGTCGATGCCCGCGCTGGCCTTGAACTTGTCGACCAGCCAGGAGACGACACGCTCGTCCCAGTCGTCGCCACCGAGGTGGTTGTCACCGGAGGTCGCGCGGACCTCGACGACACCCTCACCGATTTCCAGCAGCGAGACGTCGAAGGTACCGCCACCGAGGTCGAAGACCAGGATGGTCTGCTCCTTGTCGCCCTTGTCCAGGCCGTAGGCCAGGGCCGCGGCGGTGGGCTCGTTGACGATGCGCAGCACGTTCAGACCGGCGATCTGGCCGGCTTCCTTGGTGGCTTGGCGCTGGGCGTCCTCGAAGTAGGCGGGAACGGTGATCACCGCGTCGGTGATCTCCTCGCCCAGGTAGGACTCCGCGTCGCGCTTGAGCTTCATCAGCGTGCGCGCGCTGATCTCCTGCGGGGTGTAGCTCTTCCCGTCGATCTCCACGTTCCAGTCGGTGCCGATATGGCGCTTCACGGAGCGGATGGTGCGGTCGACGTTGGTGACCGCCTGGTTCTTCGCCGGCTGTCCGACGAGGACCTCACCGTTCTTGGCGAACGCGACGACGGACGGGGTGGTGCGCGATCCTTCAGAGTTGGCGACCACAACGGGCTCGCCGCCTTCGAGAACGGCGACGACCGAGTTCGTGGTCCCGAGGTCGATTCCGACCGCACGAGCCATGGTGATTCCTCCTAGTTGACGAAAACTTGTTGTGTGGGTGCCGGGCGGGGGCCGCCCTGCGACGCGGTGGGCCCGAGTCGGGCTTTTCCGCTGCCGCGAGACCTCGCCCCAGACACCTCACGGAGCACGGTCCCAGCAATGCTGAGTGTGGTCGGCTCAATCCTGCACCCGATTCCGTCCGGGAGTCAACTTGAACTTGAGTCGATATCACTCAACCTTGTCGAAAGGCTCAACGGGCGGTCGGCCGAAAAGATTCCCGGACGCCGAAGAAAGTCCGCCCGCGCCGCCATTCTCGTCAGACGGACACGCACCTGCCACCGCGCCGCGACAATGTGCGTCAGTTGTGACCCGACGATCCCGAGCGATGTGTCGCCGAGCGGTCGGTCACAGGGCGGTCAGCTACAGGGGCGGTCAGCTACAGGGCGGTGGCGCGCTCCGGTCGCCGGTGAGTCCCGGATGGATGCCGCGACGCAGCCCGTTGTCCACCGACAGCCGTTGCAGCAGCGCGAGCAACGTCGCCCTGTCCTGCGCGCCGAAGTTCGCGAACAGTTCCGACTCCAGGGCGTCGACGGCCTCGTACGCGCGGGCCAGCACCTCGTGCGCCGCGGGCAGCAGATAGACCGCGTGGGCGCGCCGATCGGTGGGATGTTTGCGGCGCTCGACCAGTTCGCGTTTCTCCAACTCGTCGACCAGCCCGACCATGACATTGCGATGGATGCCGAGGGTCTCGCACAGCTGCTGCTGCGATTGCCCGTCGTGTTCGCGCAACAGCCGGAGCATGCCGAAATGACGGGGGCCGATACCGGCGGGTTCGAGCAGGTCGGAGAAGCGGCCCGCGGTATGCGAACCGAGCTGACCGAGCAGGAAGGCCGGGCGCTCGAACAGCGACGCGGGGGACGGATCGACGTCGGTCACCCCGCTAGCATAGCGCACTTAATGCACACTTAAGGATTGCCATCTTGATTGATAGTCACTTGAGGTGCATAGTTTGGGAGTCGGCACATCCCATCGAATCGAAGAGAGAACGCCGTGGAACCCGACCTCGAAAACCCGCCCGACTCCCCCACGCAGGATCCGCGTCGCTGGATCGCCTTCGCCGTCGTCCTGGCGGCGGGCTTCATGGACCTGCTCGACGTCACGATCGTCAATGTCGCGATCCCCAGCATCCAGAACGATCTGGGAGTCGAGTACTCGCAGCTGGAATGGATCATCGCCGCCTACGTACTGTCCTTCGCCGCGGTGCTCATCACCGGCGGCCGACTCGGCGACATCTACGGGCGCAAACGCGTCTTCCTCGTCGGCATGGCGGGTTTCACCCTCGCCTCGGCGGCCTGCGGACTGAGCGCCGATCCCGCCGCGCTCATCGCCTCCCGTTTCGCCCAGGGCGCTATGGCGGCGCTGATGGTGCCGCAGATCCTCGCCATCATCCGCACCACCTTCCCGAAAGAGGAACGGGCCAAGGCGATCGCGATCTACAGCGGCGTCGGCGGATCCGCGTCGGCGGTCGGTCTGGCGCTGGGCGGGGTGCTCGTGGAATGGGATCTGTTCGGATTGGCGTGGCGGCCGATCTTCCTGGTCAACATTCCGGTGGGCATCGTCGCGCTCGTCGCGGCCGCGGTGTTCATGAACGATTCCCGCTCGTCGAACCCGCCGCGACTCGACGTCATCGGCATGGTGCTCGCCATCGGGGCGATGCTGCTGCTCGTCTTCCCGCTCGCCGAAGGACGCCGACTCGATTGGCCCGCATGGACTTTCGTCATGATGGCGGTGGCGGCGGCCACCTTCGCGGCCTTCATCGCCTACGAGCGGCGACGAGCGCGGACCGTTGGCTCGCCGCTGGTCGACCTCGACCTGTTCCGCTCGCGCCCCTTCGCCCTCGGACTCGGCAGCTGGCTGGCGTTCTGGATCGGGCTCGGCGGCTTCTTCCTGGTGTGGACGCTGTTCATGCAGGCCGGTCTGGGCTGGTCGCCGATGCGGGCCGGGCTCACCTCGGTGTTCTTCGCGGTGGGCGCGGGTATCGGGGCCGGGGTGTCGGTCGGCGTGCTCGCGCCGCGTTTCGGCAGGCGAGTGCTGATCGCGGGCGGCCTGGCGAACGCCGCGGGCTTCGGCCTCTACGGCTGGCTCGCCGCCCACTACGGCGCGGACATGACCTCCCCGCAGATGGTTTTCCCGCTGCTGCTGACCGGCGCGGGCTTCGGCATGGTGGTCGCGCCGACCATCGATCTGCTGCTCGGTCAGGTGCCCGCGCGCGAGGCCGGGTCGGCGTCGGGCCTGCTCAACACCGGCCAGCAATTGGGCACCGCGCTCGGCGTCGCGTTGGTGGGCGTCGTCTTCTTCACCCAACTCGATCACGATTCCGCGCGCGGCGTGGAAGCGGTGGTCCCGCAGGTGCGCGCCGAACTCAGCGCGGCGGGGGTGCCCGAACCCGGCGTGCGGGAGATACTCGCCGATTTCGCCGCCTGCGTGCGCGATCGGTCCGCGCAGGTCGATCCCACCGCGATCCCGGACAGTTGCCTTTCCCCCGCGGGACCGGAGGGCGGGACCGTCGGACAGATACTGACCGACGCCGGGAGCGAGGCCAACGCGGTGAACTTCGCCCACACCTTCCGCTACACGCTCTGGTTCGGGATCGGCCTGCTCGCTCTGGTCTGCCTCGGATTCCTGGCCCTGCCGCGCGAAGCCACACTCGAAGCGCACGAATTCGACGATCGCGTTCAGGAAGGAGCGCCGGTGTGATGGACGTACTCGTCGTAGGCCGCAGCCGATCGACGGTGGATGCCGCCATCGGACTGCTGGAGACGTGGGGATTCGCCGCCCGGGGTGTCACCGCGGACGAGGAGGCGCTGACGGCGCTCGACAGCCGGCGATTCCGCGTCCTGGTGATCGGCGGCGGCGTCGAGCGGACCTCACGTGACCGGTTGAAGGCCAGCGCGAGCCGCCACGGCCTCACCGTTGTCGAAGTTCGACGCAACGGCCGGGACCTGGAGGTATACCTGCGCGAGGAGGTCGTCCCGGTGCTGCGCGAACCGGATTGACGCAGTGGGTGGGAGTCCGTGGGCGACTCCCACCCACGAGGGCCGCGCCGGGAGATCCGGGCCGGTGGACCGCAGTAACGTGGGCCGCACATCATCGACGCGAGGAGATCGTCATGCGGGCCGCGGTCGTCACGAACACCGAATTCACGGTCGAGGATCTGCCCACCCCGGTACCCGGACCCGGGCAGATCCTCATCGACGTCACCCGCTGCGGAATCTGCGGCTCCGACCTGCACGCCCGCACCCACGCCGACGCCATGGCGGACCTGGCGGCGGCCACCGGCTACGACCGATTCATGCGGACATCGCAGAGCGTTGTCCTCGGACACGAATTCAGCGGTGCGATAGTCGATTACGGCCCGGACTGTCATCGACGCTGGCGTACCGGAACACCGGTGGTCGCCCTGCCGATCGTGCGCCGCGACGGCGAACCGCATCTGACCGGGCTGTCCACCGCCGCGCCCGGCGCCTACGCCGAGCAGGTGGTCGTGCAGGAATCGATGACCATGCCGATACCGAACGGACTGTCCGCCGAACGCGCCGCCCTCACCGAACCCATGGCCGTGGCCTGGCACGCGGTGCGCAGGGGACAGGTCGGCAAAGGACAGACCGCGTTCGTCATCGGATGCGGTCCGATCGGGCTCGCGGTGATCACGATGTTGAAAGCCGCGGGCGCGCGCACCGTGATCGCCAGCGATTTCTCCCCGCGCCGCCGCGAACTGGCGACGGTGTGCGGCGCCGATATCGTCGTCGACCCGGCGGCCGGATCACCCTGGGACGCCGCGCCGAAACGCAGGATCAACGGCGTCACCGACATCCTCGGACTCGGCTTCGACACCATGGAGAAACTGCGCGGCACCCCGAAACTGCCGTGGTGGTACGCGTTCCGGCTGGCCGGGAAACTGGACGCCGGACCGAAAGGGCCGGTGGTGTTCGAATGCGTCGGGGTGCCCGGCGTCATCGACCAGATCATCACCGCCGCACCGCCACTCACCAGGGTCGTTGTCGTCGGCGTCTGCATGGAGACCGACCGGTTCCAGCCCGCCATGGCCGTCAACAAGGAAATCGACCTGCGTTTCGCCTTCGGTTACGACCCCGGCGAATTCCGCGACACGCTGCACCTCATCGCCGACGGCACGGTGAATCCCGCGCCGCTGATCACCGGCACCGTCGGACTCGACGGCGTCGGCAACGCGTTCGCCGCCCTCGCCGATCCGGGGGCGCACGCCAAGATTCTGATCGATCCCGCCGGGCGGGCTCTCACGCCGTGAGGGTGGTCGAGGCGCCGGCGGTCGCTGTTCGGTGACCGCGTCGGCACGCCGTCGACCTTGTCCCGGCGACCGGGGGCAACACGCTGGCGGCGTGTTTCCCGGCGACCAGGGCAGCACGCCGTCAGCCCTCTGCCCGGCGACCAGGACACACGCCGTCGACCCCGCCGTCGGCGACCGGGCCAGCACGGCGCAGGGTCCATCGGCACCGACCGAGGTCGGACGCGGCAGGTTCTACTCCCGACGGCTGCGATCAGGACGCCGTGGCGTGGACTCGTTCGGCCAGGTCGTCATCGAGGGTGACGCGGACCAGTGCCGCGGCGAGGGCCGCCGAACGGCGCGGGGCCAGATCCGCCAGTTCCACGGGCTTGCCGGGGAGGTCGAGGCGGCGCGCGCCCTGTAAGGCGCGATCGTCGAAATAGGGCCGGACCCACGGCCACACCTGCTGCACTTCGCGCAGGAATATCGCGCTCCCGGTCGGGCCTATCCCCTTGAACTGTTCGAGCAACCGGGCGGCGCGCCGCCGATCACCGTCGGCCTGCTCGGCGAGTTTGCGCAGGTCACCGTCGAAGCGGTCGATCACATCGGTGGCGACCTCGCCGAGACGGGTCGCGGTGCTCTCGTCGTAACGGCGGTAGTGGGCTCTGCCGAGCGCGTCGACGAGTTCCTGCCATCCGGCATCGGCGATTCGCTGCGGTGTCCTATAGCCGCTTTTCACGAGTTCCTCCGCCGCGGCGACGGCGACCCGGGCCGAAATTCTCGCGCTCAGCAATTCGGCCAGCACCAAGAGTTGGAAAAGCGGCGCGGGTTTGTCCGCGAGGGAGATTCCGGCCTCCTCCGCGAAGGTGGTCCCGGCCTGTTCCAGAAGTTCCTCGACTACCTGTCGTTCAGTCATCACGACCTCCAGACGCTCGGATACCGATCGCCTACCCCGCGCCGCGCTGTTCACACCGGATTTCGGTGGCAACGACGATTTCGCAGGGCCTCATCGACCGCATGCGCACGCCGGGCCAGATCCGCGCGGCTCGGCGGGTGTCCGGAACGTCGGTGATCACTCAGCCGGTGAGAGGCCGAGGGTCCCTTCCGCGCTGCGGGCGGCGGTGAGACAGGCCGAGCGGGTGAACTGGTCGGCCAGGGGATGACGTGCGCGGTCGCGCCATTTGCGCACGGCGGCGACGGCGGCGGCGCGCTGCTGGTCGGGGGAGGTGTCGGGGGGTATGCCCAGGCGCAGGTGCGCGGCGATTCCCGAACCGCCGATCAGGCGATGGAGTTCGGCCAGGTCGGCCGGGGGGAGGGTCAGTTCGTCGGTGCGCAGGCGACCGAGCAGCCGGAGTTCGGCGAAACCGTGCACGTCGGCGAGCAGGGTGCCGACCCGAGGACGAAGGCGATCGGCCGCGGTGCCCGGATACGCGGCGAGCACCCCCGCCAGCGCCGACAGCGCCGAATGGGCTTTGAGCTGGTCGGCGCGCTGTCCGAACTGCACGTCGAGGACCGAACGTAATTCGTCGACACCGCTGCGGTCGGTCAATTCGGCGGCGAGGGTGGCCGAATCGCGGACACCGAGTCGAATCAGGGTGACCGCCATACGGATTCCGAACATGCCGAATCGTTCGGACAGCTGCGCGCGCAACTCCGGCGCGACCGGGAGCGCGATATCGGGGCGGGCGAAACGGTCCACCGACAGCATCGCGGCGCCGAGTTCGTCGACCGGGACACCCGCCAGCGCCTCGAAAGCCGTGAACTCCTGCTGGCGCAGGGTCGCCGCGGCGAAAGCCAGCAGACCCGCGACCGGAATGACGGCCTGGCACAGGCCCGTTCGCTCCAACTCCCCCGCGAACCGGACCGCGACGTCACGCGCCGAATGCAGGGCGTCGATACGACCGGCGCCGATCTCGTCGGCCCGGGAAACCACCCCGACCACACCGAGCGGGCCGCCCCGACCGGCGCGCGCGCCGATACGTTCGAGGAAGGTGATATCGGTGGCATCGAGTCTGCGCAGCAGGTAGACGACCGCGTCGGCGCCGGGCAGGATCGGCCCGGCCCCGCGACCGGACCGGTCGTCCTCCGGGGTGAGCAGGCGCGCGGTGCGCATCGACACTTCCCGCGATAGCGACGAGGTGCCCGGCGTATCGATGATGGTGGTGGCGGCGAGTGTCGCCGACGGCCACTCCACTTCGAGGTGATCCACCGGGCGCGGCCCGGGCGCGTTCCAGTTCAGGCGTTCCAGATCGAAGGTCAGCCCGTGGGTGCCGCCGCCACGGCGCACCACCACATTGGCGGTGGAACCGTCCGGGGCGTATGCCGTGACGCCGGGGGTCGAACCGTGGCGGTACCAGGTGACGACGCGGGTGCATTCGGTGGCGTCGGTCGGCGCGATGTCCTGGCCGACCAGCGCGTTCAGCAGCGTCGACTTACCGGCCTTGATCGAACCCGCCAACGCCACCCGCAACGGCTGCTCCAGGCGTCGGGCGCATTCGGCCAGCAGCGCGCGCGCTCGCGGCTCGCGCGCGAATTCCTGCCGTGCGGCACCGACCAGCCGATGTGCCTCGGCCACGATGCCGGGCGCGATCCCGGTCTCGCTGTTCACGGGGTTACCGTACCGACGCTCCTTTCCTCGGGTGCGGCAACGGGGGTCGCGGTGCCGGTCGCGGCGATGGCCCGCTGCCCCGCGTCGGCATGCCTGCGCAGTTCCGCGACGGCGCGCAGTTGCTGTTCGAGTACCTGGCAACGTTCGGTGCGCCTCGCCGCCTCCATCGACGCCGCCTCCTGCGCGGCCCGCAGCGAATCGTCGATCGAGCGCAGACTGCGTTCGGCCACGCCGCTGTAGTGATCGCGCAGCGCGCGGTGGATCCGGTGCAGCCGGTCCTTGGAATCCTTGCCCGCCTGGAAGGCGACATCGTCGACGAAACGGCGCAACGCCGTCTTGGCCTCGTTGCGTCTGCGCGCCAGTCGGGCCTGCTTGTCGTCGCGGAATGCCTTGCCGCCCACGATGACACCCGCCCCGATGGATATCGGATTGAGCATGGCGAGTCCCGCGAACGTGGTGGCGAGTCCGACCATGAGGACGCCGCCGTAGGAACCTCGCATACCGACGAGCAGTTTGCTCGCGAAACCGATATCCGGCTCCAAATCACCGAGAGTGCCCGCACCGGAACGGGATTCGTCGTTGTCGTGACCCGTGCGCACATCGGGCAGTTCGACCGCGCCCACATCGGTGAAATGTTCGGCGACCCGTTCGGCCAGTAGGACCGCGCGCCGATGAGTCCAGAGCAGATTGTCACCGATCGCGGTATCGACCGTGCCCGTGAGCCATTCGGCGATGCTGTCCCAGCTGCGGCCGGGATCGTTCTCGTCGATCCATTCCTCCCCGGTACGGGCGATGCCGCGCAGCCGATCTCGCAGATCGTGATCGACGTCGCCCGCCAGATCGGTGATGCCGTCCGCGAGCGTCTGCTGCCACGCCGCCGTCCGCCGCTGCAACTGTTCTGCCGAGGCGCGCGCGGACTGCAATTCGCCGATCGCCGCGGCACCCTGACCCGGATCACGCAGCGCGACCAGCTCACTGCCCAGCGCCAACGCCAGATGTTCGGCGGCCGAATGGATGTCGCGGGCGACCAGCTCCCTGGTCGCGGCCTGATCGCGGGCGACGACCTGGTCGCGCAGGAACTGATACAGCACACCGAATCCCGATTCGACACCGAGTTGGGCGTCCTGCAACCGCAGCGCGTGCGATCGCAGCAGCGACGACACCGGAATGATCGGCACTTCGAGTCGGGCCGCGCCGATATGGCGCAGATCGGCCTCGTGCACCCGCCGCCAGTGCGGATACATATCGGTCTTGGTGAGCAGCAGCGCGACATTCGGGCACAGTTCCCGGACCTGACGCAGGAACGCGAGTTCCGGTTCGGTCAGTTCGGTGGACGCGTCGGAGAGCACGAGCACCGCGTCCGCTCCCTGCGCCATGCCGAGAACCCCTGCCGCACCGGAACTTCCGTGCCCGCCGACCCCCGGGGTGTCGACCAGGACGATACCGTCGGCCAGCAGCGGATTCGGCAACTCCACCTCCCAGCGCAGGATTCGTCGGCCCTGCGTGATCGGTGAGCGCGCGGTGACCGAGCCGAGTTCCTCGATCGGAACCTCGACGCGGGTTTCCTGCGCTCCCTGCTGCGGACCCGCGAGCACCAGCACGGCCCGCGCCTTCGGGCCCGGAGCGAGCAGCATTGGCGCCGTCGTCGTGGTGTCGTCGCCCACCGGGCAGATGTCGATATCGAGCAGGGCGTTGACGAAACGGCTCTTACCCTGGTCCGACTGTCCGGTGACGACGATGCGGCGGCGCGGATCGCGCACCCGGCCCGCCGCCGCCTCCAGGCGGCCGACCAGATCGTCACGCCCTGCCGCGCGCGCCGCCGCGATGGTGTCGGCGAGCACCGCCAGCAGCGGTACCGCGGGCGCGGCGGGCGGAGTGGTTGTCTGAGTCCCCATCGCGGTGTCGACCTCTTTCAGTGCAGGAACGCGTCGGCGGACGGATCGATCCCTGCGTCGACAGCGGAGTCGGCCGCGCCGAACAACCCGGCCTCACCGGTGACCGAACTGTCGAGACCCGAACCGAATGCGCTCGAAACATCCAGCGACGACCAGGTATTCGCGGTCGAGGACAGCGCGCTCGACGCCGTCGCACCGACACCGTGGCCGTAATCGGCCTGCGCGCCGGTGTCGAACGACCCCGCGCCGGCGGCCGAACCACCCGCGCCGACACCGTAATCCACGGCACCGCCGAGCCCGGAGGCCGCGCCGGCGCCCAGTTCACCGCCGGTCGTGAGACCCGAATCGAGTCCGCCGGTCAGACCGCCACCGGTCGACAGGCCCGTCTCCAGACCCGAGCCGATATGGCCGGACGAATCCAGCCCCGACGTCAAACCGCCTGCCGCACCCGCGCCGAGGTCCGCCGCGGTGCCGAGGCCGGTCTCCAGTCCGGAACCCACCTGCCCCGCACCACCGAATGCGCCACCGACGCCTACCTGGCCCGCACCGCCGAGGGCTCCATCAGCGCCGACGTGGCCTGCGCTATCGAACGCGCCGGAAAGTCCGGACTCCACACCGGCACCCACCTGACCCACGCCTCCCAGAGCCCCCGACAGTCCCGTTTCGATACCGGAACCCACCTGACCGGCCACTCCGAGCGCACCGTCGACACCCGCACCGGCCTGACCTGCGCCGCCGAGCGCACCACCGACGCCCGCGCCGACCGCGCTCGCACCACCGAGCGCGCCGGACAGTCCGGACTCCAACCCGCTACCCACCTGACCGGCCGCACCGAGCGCGCCTTCAACACCGGCACCGGCCTGACCTGCGGCACCGAGGGCACCACCCGGACCGGCAGCGAGACCTCCGCCGAGTCCGACGCCGGAATCCACTGCCGCACCGAGCCCCGCCCCCGCCTGCCCCGCTCCACCGAGCCCGATCGACAGCCCGGAGTCCACGTCGGAGCCGAGTTGCCCGGCAGCGCCGAGAGCTCCGGAAAGTCC
>NZ_JAFMPL010000141.1:0-16531 GCF_019038455.1 Nocardia noduli | reverse complement strand
GATCGGGGGCGAGCCGGGTCCACAGCACGACGCCGTCGGGCGTGGGATCACCCGAGGCGACCCCGAGGCTGAACGGGTCGCCCGACATTCGTGGGGCGCGGAATCGGCTGCTGCCGACCGCCGACGTTCCCACCAGTAGCGCCGCCGATCCGGCGGTGCCGATCCTCAACAACTGGCGACGGGACAAGCTCATACTCGACGGTACAGGAAAAGCGGAGGAACTACCTCCGATTGTCGTCGGGCGTACTCCTACCAGGAGATATTCGGTGCTTTCGCCGACGATCAGGCTCGGCGGGTAGCGCGCCGTGACGCTCGTGCGTGCGCCCCGGATCGGTTACTCAGAGGGGCGCCGCGCGTTTGACGATCGAGGTGATCGGCGCGGTCTCCACGTGCCGCACCCCGTCGATCGCGCCGATGCGTTCGGTGAGATAGCCGAACAGTCCCTCCGAATCCCGGCACACCGCGACGGCGACGATGCTGTGCGATCCGGTCGTCGCGCACGCGTGCGCGATCTCCGGGTGCGTGGCGAGCGCGCGACCCACCGCGAGCAGGTGTGCGGGAGCGACGTCGAGCCAGAGCGCCGCTTGGACCGGGAAACCGAGTACGGCGGCATCGACTTCGACGTCGAAGCGCAGAACCCGGTTGCGGCGCAACTCTTCCAGCCGCCGCCGTACCGCCGAATCGGACCAGCCGAGCCCACGGGCCAGGTGCTGGTAGTCGGTCCGGCCGTCGCGTGCCAGCGCGGGCAGCAGACGGCGGTCGAGATCGGTCAGCGCGACCCGGCCCGATTCCTCCGATCGCGGTGTCGACAGCGCGAGAATCTGATCCGGGGTCAGCGCGGAGGTCCGGCCCGGCCACTGTCTGTCGGTGAGGTGGCGCAGCAGTCGTTGGGTGTCGAGCGAGACGACCTGCGGCGCGCGGGTCAGCGACGCCATCGGCGGCGGCTGTTCACCGTCGACCCGCACGATCGCGGTCACCTCGCTCCCGCCGGACAGGACGATCACCCACGCCGTGTCCGGTCTGCGGGCCAGTTCCCCGGCGACGGCGGCGGCACCGCCGGGACGCACACTGATCCGGAGGAACCATTCGGCGTATCCGATCCGCCCGCTGTCGGGAACGCCGGTGACGCGGGCGAGTCCGTGCGCGCGCAGGCGAGCGAAACGACGCGCGACCGTCCGGTCGGCGACGTCGAGAACCTCCGCGATCCTGCTGAACGGCGCGCGCCCGTCGACCTGGAGCGCGTGCAGCAGTCCGCGATCGACGGCGTCCAGGGTGACCGAATCCACCGCTCCAGACTAGGACAGTGTCGGATTGCGGCGTGGCGGCGATATTCCGGTGACGCGCACGACTCCCGGCCGCAGGCTCGCAGCCATGACAGAAGTATCGGGTTTTCACCACGCCGGGATCGTCACTCGCGATCTCGACGGGCTGGCACGGCGCTACACCGAACTCGGATTCACCGTGAGCCCGCACTCGCGGCATCTGCTCGGCGCGGGCCCCGGTGAGCCGCCGGTGCCCGGACGCGCGGCCGACCGATGCGTCCTGTTCGGTGACTCCTCCATCGAACTGCTCGGGATCGTCGACGAATCCGCTCCCGATCCGTGGCACACCCGCGCCGTGATCGAGCGATACGAGGGGTTGCGCCTGTTGAACCTGGAAACCGCCGATGCCGTCGTCTCCGCCGAGCGGTTGGCGGCGGCGGGGTTGCGCACCTCCGGTGTGCTCGATCTGGCCCGCGATGTCGACACCGAGGACGGCGTCCGCACCGTCCGGGCGAAGGCGGTGCGTATCGACCCGCGCTCGACACCGGAGGGATATCTCGGCCTCGCTCAACATCTCACGCGTGACCACGTGCACCGGCCGCGCTCCCTCGTCCACGACAACGGCGCGCGCGGGATCGGTGCGGTCCTGATCGTCGCGAGCGAGGACGCCTTCGACGCGATCGTCGACCGCTACGTGCGCATCCTCGAACTGCCCCCGTACGAGGAGGGACCGCTGACGCTGCTCCGAACCGGTTCCGTCCACATGGAATTCGTGCGGGCCGCCGATGCCGAGAAGGTACTGCCGGGGGAACCGGTTCCCGCCGACTCCTACCTCGCGGCCATGACGATCCGCGTCGCCGACGCCGCCGAGGCGCGCGATATCGTCGAGGACCACGGCATCCCGATCCAGCCGACCGGTGACGGATTCTTCGTCTCGGCGCGCGACGCCTGCGGGGCGGGCCTGTTCTTCACCGGATGAGGCGGTGGTGTCGGGTGAGCGGTGGTCGCGGGAACGGTGGCGGCGATCCCTGGATAGCGGAGTGGAACCGCGCTACTCTGATCGACGTTCGGCCGAGGGGTGCAGGTGGGATGTGTACGAATCGGAAATGTCGGGGCGAATAATCACCGGCGGTGGCCTTGTGCACGGATGGACATCGAAGGTGGTCGGGCCTGGTCGCGTGAGCGGATAGGAGGGCGACGGTGGACGTCGATGACGCGCGCCGTTTCGCGGCGCATGTATGGCAGCGTCAGGATTCGACGCGATCCGAACGCCTGGCCGCGGTGAAAGCCGACGCCCACGCGCGCGGAAAGGAACCGTTCGATCTCGGCCGTCTCGAATCATTGTGCGACACAAGCGACTCGGGACGCGTGGACCCGACGCACTGGCGCCAACGCCGCTTCGAGTTGATGTACTACAGCCATCCCGAGATGATGACGATCGAGGATCTCGCCGAACACATCATGGTGGCGCGGGGCTGGATGCAGTGACCTCACGGCCTCGGTCGCGCGGTCACATCTCGCGTCCGAGGAACGCGGCGAGTCGATCGGCGGGGTACTCGGAGGATGTCCGGGCCGCCGGTCCGAAGAGGCCGACGCCGTCGGCGCCGCGATGACCGTCGAGCACCCAGGTCCGGGCGTGGGCGAGCAGTCCGTCGGCCAGTTCCGGATCCAGATTCGTCGAATGTCCCACCGCGCGAGCGAGATCCCAGCCGTGGATGAACTGGTCCTGGGTCGACATGAGCAATAGCGCGCTCGCGGAGAGACGGCCGCCGAACAGCGAGGTGTCGGCGCGCAGAGTTCCGAAGGCGGCCGGCGTCTTTCGAATGCCGTCGTCGTACGCGTCGAGATAGTCGCCGACGGTGTGGTTCTCGTCGGTGTCGGCGACCCGCTCGGTGACGCCGTCGATCGCGTCGCGGGCCGAGCGTGCCGCGTCGATCATGTGGCGGATCAGTGCGTCCACGTTCCAGGAAGCGCACGGCGTCGGCGCGTCGAGTTGGTCGTCTCGGACGACCGCGAGAACGGCGCGGGTCGCGGCGAACGCGCGCCGTAATCCGCTGGTGTCCAAGGTCGAAGGATCGTTCATGGTGCCTCTCCCTGGTCGGCGCGCCTCGAGCTGAGGACTCCGGACAGCATCAATGTACATAGTGTCTAGACGATTCGTCTAGACACTATGTATAGACAAACTGTTCGGAATTGTTGCTACGGTTTCGCGATGGTGACCGCAGGTGAATCGACCCCGCGACGTCCGCGCCGGGGGCAGGGAAGATCGGTGCGACAGCATATTCTCGACGCGACCAGCGAGTTACTGGCCGAGCGGTCCTTCAACGAGTTCAGCGTGGCCGACGTCCTGACCCGCGCCGACGTGGCTCGCGGCACCTTCTATTTCCACTTCGGGAGCAAACACGAGGTCCTGGCCGAACTCGTGCGCCGGACCGTCGCGCGCGGACACGACGCGGCACACCCGTCACTCGGACACGAGGCGGAAGGTGAGCGGCGCAACACGATTCGCTACGGTGTCGCCGAGAGCGCGCGGCTGTGGCGCGAACACCCGCATATCCTGCGCGCGATCGTCGAGAACTGGCGCAGCGACCCGGGTTTGGCCGAATTGTGGCTGGAACAGATGAGCACGTTCACGGCCACGACCGAGGCCAGGTTGGAGGCCGACGCCGCGGCCGGGGTGCTGCGCGACGACATTCCGGACACGAAGGCGCTCGCGACCGCGCTGACCTGGCTCGGGGAACGTCTGCACTATCTGGCGGCCATCGACGTCGCGCCGTTGAACGACGAGGAACAGTTGGTCGACGTGCTCACCCATATCTGGATGAGCACCCTGTACGCGCGTGACTGAGCTCGGGGAACGCAGGCCGCCGGTAGTCGTCGTGATGGGGGTGTCCGCGTCGGGCAAGTCGACCGTCGGTCCGCGCCTGGCCGCCGCGCTCGCGGTCGACTACGCCGACGGCGACGATTTCCACCCGGCGGCGAATATCGAGAAGATGGCCGCGGGTGTCGCGCTGAGCACCGCCGACCGGATTCCGTGGCTCGACGCCGTCGCCGACTGGCTGGCCGCGCATCGCCTCTCGGGCGGCGTCGTCGCCTGTTCGGCGCTCGAGCGCGGGTATCGGGACCGCCTGCGCGCGGCGGCGCCCGCCTTCTTCGTGCATCTCGATGTCACCCGTGCCGAACTCGAGCGCCGAATACGTGCCCGCGGTGGTCATTTCATGCCCGCGACCCTCCTGGACTCCCAACTCGACACCCTGCGACCGCTCGCCGCCGACGAGCGCGGTGTCACCGTCGACGCGACACGTCCACCGGCCGAACTGGTTCGGACGGTGATCGCCGCGCTGGCCGCGGGCTAGCCACTCGTCGAGGTCGGGGCCTGGCACGATTCACCCGACACCACCGGGATACACACCCCGGTCGCGTCCGAGAGCAGCAGGCCGCCGCCGACCACCAGTGCCGCGACGGCGATCGCGCCGAAGAACAGCACCCACAGGATGCCGGGAATGCGGGTGAGCCCGGCCAATTGGTCGGCGTCGGAGCCGACGTTGTGCGGTGTGTTGCGCAGTCGCCGGGAACGGCCGCGCTGCAATTCGATCACCGGCCGTGCCCCGGCGAGGAGCAGGAACCAGGCGCCGAGAAAGGCGACCGCGGCCTGCACGGTATCGGTGCCGAACCACGACACCGCGAAAATCGTCGCGCCGAGCGCGAAGACGGTGCACAGGCCGTAGATGTTGCGCACTTTGATCAGCACCGCGGCGAGCAGCACGATGGAGGTCCACAGCATCAAGGTGATGCGCTCCGCGCCGAGCAGCGCCGCGAAACCGAGGCCGAGCAGCGGGGGAGCGGGATAGCCCGCCATGGCGGTGAGAATCATGCCCGGGCCGTAGGGCTTTCCGCTGGAAACGGTCAGACCCGAGGTGTCCGAATGCAGGGTGATGCTGTCGAGACGGCGTCCGGTGAGCAGCGCGATCAGGGCGTGCCCGCCCTCGTGCGCGATGGTCACCACATTGCGCGTGATCCGCCACAGCGGCCCGTAGGCCACGAGGACCAGGGCGACCAACCCGGTCACGACCACCAGCCACCACGGTGGCGGCACTTGCGTTGTCGTCAGCCGATCCGCGATGGAGGCGCCGCGATCGACCAGTTCCGCTCTGTCCACCGCCGCACCCTATCCGCCGAACCGCGTGCCCGCTCGGGCTCATGTTCCAGGATGCGGTCTACCGCGGTGTTCCGTCGCCGATCGCGCGGATGTGCCCGCGGGTCGGGCGTGGCGCGGGATCAGACCCGCACGATCCGCTCGGTCTGCGCCGATTCCCGCGCGGCTTCGAGTAGTCGAGTGGTGACGAGCGCGTCGTACGGGTCGACGGGGACCGGTGTGCCGTCGAGCACGGCGGCGGCCATCGCGGCGTAGAAGGCGGGATAGTCGCCGGGGAGGGTGGGCTCGGGCGCGAGATCGGGTTCCGCACCGAAGGTCCCCCACCGATCGGATTCGACAGCGCCCCAACCCTCGTCACCGGGACGGCGTCCCGCGCGCAATGCCTCCTCCTGCGGATCGAGTCCGAAACTGCGATAGCCCGCTGTCGAACCGAGCACCCGAAATCGGGGTCCGAGCAGCGGTGTGACCGCGCTCGCCCACAGGTGTGAGCGCACCCCGCAGGCGTGGGTGAGCGCGAGGAAGACGTCGTCGTCGGTCCGGATCCCCTCGCGTCGTCGGTCGAGTTCGCAGTACACCGAATGCACCGGACCGAACAGGGCGAAGGCTTGGTCGAGGAGATGGCTGCCGAGATCGAACAGCAGCCCGGCGCCCTGCTCGGGCGCCCCGCTCTCGCGCCAGCCACCCTTGGACACCGGCCGCCACCGCTCGAACCGGGATTCGAATCGTCGCACCTCGCCCAGTCGCCCGGACGCGATCAGACTGCCGACGGTCAGGAAATCCCCGTCCCAGCGCCGGTTCTGGAAGACCGACAGCGCGACACCGGCCGATTGCGCGGCGGCGAGCACCTCCTCGGCCTGGGCGGAGGTCACGGCGAACGGTTTGTCCACCACGACGGCGACCCCGGCCCGCAGCGCGCGCTGCGCCAACGGCGCGTGAGTGTCGTTCGGAGACGCGATCACGAGCAGGTCCAGCGCGCCGATGTCCTCGAAGAGCGCGTCCACGTCCGGTACGACGCGCACGCCCGGATGATCCCGGCGTGCCTGCTCGGCCCGTTGCGCCGACCCGGTGACCACGGTCGCCAGCCGCGTTCGCGGTTCCGCGGCGATCAGCGGCGCGTGGAATACCGATCCGGCGAGTCCGTACCCGACGACGCCGACCTCGAGGATGCTCATCACCGCGACGCTACCGGCCTCGCGGCGGTCCGTATCGCAGCCGGGAGATCTGTCGCGCGAGGTGTCAGGACGGTTCTCGCGGCGTTGTCTCGGTGGTGTTGTCTCAGCGGCGTCGTCCGACGGTGAGCGTCGCGGACCAGTGCCGGGTCAGCCGGTCTTCCGGACGCTCGGCCAGGCGGCGGCGGATCTCGCGGTACAGGTACTCGCGCCTCACCGGGGACATCGCGATATGGCCGGAGAAGGTGTCGAGCAGCGCGATATAGGAATCCGCCGAATAGTCGATCGACCACAGATAGCGGTGTGACGCGGTCACCTCGAAACGGCCCGAGTCGACGAATTCGTCCGCGGTGGTGTCGATCCGCTCGTCGGGTGGGGGCGGCGGCCACACGGGGACACTCTCGCCGATCTCGTCGTAGACCCGCTGGATCTCGGTGAAGAACGGGTCGAATCCTTCGGGAAAGGCATGATCGGCGGCCCATACCGCCAGATGACCGCCGGGGCGCAGCAGCGCGGCGGCACGTTCGTACTTCACGGTCGGGTCGACCCATTTCCACGCGGTGGCCGCGTAGATCAGGTCGAACACGACCTCCCGCCCCGGATCCCATTCCTCGAACGCCGAGGTGATCACCGAGACCCGAGGGAATTCGGCCAGCCGTCGCCGTGCCGTCGCCGCCATCGCCGCACCGAGTTCGACCGCCGTGATCGCGAAACCCGCTCCGGCCAGTGCGATGGTGGCTGTGCCCGGACCGCAACCGATTTCGAGCAGAGCGGCGGAGGGGGTCACCCCGGTCGCGGCGATCAGGTCGGCGAACAGCGCGTCGGGATAACCGGGTCGCGCATCCCCGTAATGTGCTGCGGCGGTGTCGAAAGTCGCGCGCAATACCTCACGATCGGTGCCCATGCGTTCATGGTAGAGGTGGATCCCGGCCGCCTCGTCGAGAGTCGGTCCA
Organism: Nocardia noduli; assembly: GCF_019038455.1. Taxonomy (NCBI): domain Bacteria; kingdom Bacillati; phylum Actinomycetota; class Actinomycetes; order Mycobacteriales; family Nocardiaceae; genus Nocardia; species Nocardia noduli. The sequence continues at coordinate 8,991 of NZ_JAFMPL010000141.1, read as the reverse complement.
GTAGTGGGGGAGTGGCCCTGTTTTCGGGAGCCAGTAGCCGTCAGGCTGGAGTGATGTTGTTTCGGCGGCTCGCCGCGCTGTATTCCGGACTCTGGTTGTACGGGTTCTCCATGGCCGTGATGGTGCGGGCCGGACTCGGGCTGGATCCGTGGGACGTCTTCCACCAGGGGATCGCCGGGCACGTCCCGCTCAGTTTCGGGGCGGTGACGGCGGTCACGGGAGTGGTCGTGCTGCTGGCCTGGATCCCGCTGCGACAACGGCCGGGGCTCGGGACCGTCAGCAATGTCGTGGTGATCGGGATCTCGGTCGACATCGGATTGTGGCTGCTGCCGCAATGGCACGACCTGCCGGTGCGGCTCGGCGCGATGCTCGTGGCCGTGGTGCTCAATGCCGCCGCGACGGTGCTCTACATCGGTGCGGGGATGGGACCGGGGCCCCGCGACGGACTGATGACGGGTCTGGTTCGCCGCACGGGTCTCTCGGTTCGGTTGATACGCACGGGTATAGAGGTGACGGTGCTGTCCGTCGGCTGGATACTCGGCGGCAGCGTCGGGATAGGGACGGTCGTCTACGCGTTGGGGATCGGGCCGCTCATCCAGCTCATGATCCCCTCGGTCCACGGCCGCCTACCGGGCTTCCGTGCCGAGGGCCCCGCCGAACCCGTCGCGGCGGGGGCGGATCCCGCCCCGGCCTCGGCGGATGCTCAACTCGCGGCGGGCGCGGATTCCTCGGTCGCGAGCGCGGCTTTCCATTCGCGGAAGCCTTCTTCGGTGCGGCCGCGTCGCCAGTAACCGGAGATCGAATTGGCCCACTCGGCGGAGACGTTGCGTTCGCGGCGGATGTAGCGGCGCAGATCCCGCATGACGGCCTGCGCCTCGCCGTGGATGAAGACCTGGACCTGTCCGTCGTTCCACGGCGCCGCGCGCACCGCCTCGGCGAGCGCCTCGCCCGGTTCGCGACTGCCGCGATGCAGCCAGGTGAGTTCGACGCCGTCCGGCTTGACCAGCGGAAGTTCGTCATCGGGCCCGCCGACTTCGACGAAGACGCGTCCGACGGCGGAACTCTTCATGGCCTCCAGCGCCGCGGCGATGGCGGGCAGCGCGGCCTCGTCGCCCGCAAGCAGATGCCAGTCGGCGTCGGCGCGGGGCGAGTACGCCCCGCCCGGTCCGTAGACATCGATGGTCTGGCCCGGTTCCGCCGTCGCGGCCCACGGGCCTGCGACACCCTCGCTGCCGTGATAGACGAAATCGGCGGCCAACTGTCCGGCGACCGGATCGACCGAGCGGACGGTATAGGTGCGCAGCACCTCGACGCCGTCCCGGTCGAAGATGAATTTCACGTAGGAGTCGGTGAATTCACTCGGACGGAACGTGGCGAAGCCCGGTCCGCCGAGGTGGACCCGGATGAGATGCGGGGTCAGCCACTCGGTGCGTTGCACGGTGAGGGTGGTGCGGGGTCGCGCCAAGATTGCCTCCGAAAGTTTCGATAAATTAGGTATGCCTAACCAACAGTACCCGTCGCCCACGGTCGACGGCACGGTGATCGGGTTCGGTTCAGGGTGACGCTTACCGCAGACACGCGGTGTCGCACGGGCCAGGATGACAATTCATGACGCAGACCGTGCCGACCCCCGCCCACATCGTCGCGCAGCGATACCGGGATGCCGCCCCGGCCGATCCCGCGCACTGGAATCCGGTCCTGCAGGTTCTGCACGAGCATCGATCGGCGCGCAGGTACCTGCCCGATCCGGTCTCCGACGACACCCTGCGGCTGTTGGTGTCCGCGGCCCAGTCGGCGCCCACCTCGTCCAATCTCCAGGTGTGGAGCGTCGTGGCGGTCCGCGATCCGGAACGCAAAGCGCGCTTGGCGGCGGTGGCGGGTGATCAGCGACATATTCTGCAGGCGCCGGTACTGCTGGTCTGGACCGCCGATTTCGCGCGGCTGCGTCAGCTCGCGGGCGACCGGGATGCCCCGCTCGACGGCGCGGACTACCTCGAGTCCAGCTATGTCGGTTTCATCGATGCCGCGCTGGCCGCGCAGAACGCCGTCGTCGCCGCGGAATCGCTCGGGCTCGGCACCGTCTACATCGGGGCGTTGCGCAACAAGCCCGAGGTCGTCGCGGCCGAAATCGGTCTGCCCGAACACGTTTTCGCGGTCTTCGGTCTCGTGGTCGGTCACCCCGATCCCGCCGAGGACGCGAGGGTCAAGCCGCGCCTGCCGCAGCAGGCGGTGCTGCACCACGAGACCTACGGCCTCGAGGCGCAGCGCGATCACGTCACCGAATACGAGGGGCGGATCGCGCAATTCTATGCCGAACAAGAACTTTCGCATTCGTGGACCGATCGGGTGCTGACCAGGCTCGCCTCCGAGGCGAGCCTGAACGGACGGCACACGCTGCGTGAATCCCTGTTCAAACAGGGATTCCGACTGCGCTGACCGCGAATCGGGCCGTCTGCGACGCACGCGGGCCCCGATCGCGCGGCCCGCGATCACGCCGACCTCGATCAAGCGGCGACCTTCTCCTTGACGAGTTCGAAGGAACGCACCCGATCCTCGACGTCGTAGACGAGCGTGTTGATCATCAGCTCGTCGGCGTCGGTGCGTTCCATCAGTTCGCCGAGCTGGCGTCGCACGGTCTCGGGTGAGCCGAGCGCCTGGCCCTCGCGGCGGGACAGGATGAACTGCCGCTCCCGGTCGCTGAGCGGATATCGCGCCGCCTCCTCCGGGGTCGGCAGGGCCTGCGGCCTGCCACCGGCCAGATGCAGGAATGCCAGGTCACGTGGCAGTGCCAATTCCTCGGCCCGCTCGTCGGTGTCGGCGCAGACCACGGCGACCGCGACCATCGCGTACGGCTTGTCCAGATGTTCCGAGGGCCGGAACTGCTCGCGATACAGCGCCAGCGCCGGTTCGGTATTGGCGGCGGAGAAATGGTGGGCGAAGGCGAACGGCAGGCCCAGCAGCGCCGCCACCTGCGCGCTGAAACCGCTCGAGCCGAGCAGCCAGATATCGGGCTGCTCGCCGAGTCCGGGTGTCGCGGTGATTCCGGCGGAGTCGGTGCCGCGGAAGTAGCGCAGCAGGGCCGCGAGTTCCTGCGGGAACGAATCGGCGTTGAGTCCCTCCCTGGTGCGCCGCAGCGCGAGCGCCGTCGCCTGATCCGTACCGGGCGCGCGTCCGATGCCCAGATCGACCCGGCCCGGATGCAGGGCGTGCAGGGTTCCGAATTGTTCGGCGACGACGAGCGGCGCGTGATTGGGCAGCATCACACCGCCGGAACCGATACGAATGGTCGAGGTGGCGGCGGCCAGATGCGCCAGCAGCACGCTCGGGGCCGAACTCGCGATCCCGGGCATGTTGTGGTGCTCGGCCACCCAGAAGCGGTGATATCCGAGTGCCTCGGTGCGCCGCGCGACCTCCGTCGTGGCCGCGAGCCCTTCGCCCGCGGTACGACCGGCCTCCACCGGCGCCAGATCCAGAACTGACAGCGGGACGTCAAGCAATGCGGCTCCTAGTCGTGGGATGACATCAAGAGCCAACGTCATCGGACCCGTGCCTTATTTCACCGCCGCCGGATCGACGACCGCCCGGCCCGGCATCATCGCCGACGCGGCGACCATGACCACCGCCATCGCGGCGATCGCGAGGAAGACCAGGTGCACCGCTTCGGACAGGATCGCGGGCTCGGGGTGGTCGGTGTCGCCGATCCGGGAATTGACCATCGCGCCGAACACCGCGACGCCCACGGCGCTGCCCAGCGAACGGGCGAACATGTTGGCCGAGGTCACCACACCGCGTTCGGCCCATTCCGCGCTGGTCTGGGCGGCGATCAGGGTGGGGGTCGCGACCATGCCCATACCCGCGCCGACCAGGAAACACGACGCCGCGACCTGCGCCAGCGTGGAATCCTCGGTGATCAGCAGTGTGCTCGCGGCGCCGAGGGTGGCCAGTCCGCTGCCGATGAGCGCGGTGCCGCGGAAACCGATGCGCAGGTACACCTTTCCCGCCTGGGACGCGGCCAGCGGCCAGCCGAGGGTGAGCGCGCCGACCGTGAGACCTGCCACCAGCGCCCCGGTGCCGAGGACCCCCTGGGTGAAGGTCGGGACATAGGAGGTGAGCCCGAGGACGATCGCGCCGACCAGTACCGACACCAGGCTGCTCGCGATCACCACACGCCGGGTGAAGACCCACAGCGGCAGCACGGGATTCTCCGCGGCGCGTTCCACGAGCACGAACAGCACCAGGACCAGCGACCCGGCCGCGAAGATCCCGATACTGATCGGCGAGGACCACGCCCAGGCCTGACCACCTTCGAGCAGTCCGAGGATGAGCGATCCGGCCGCGACGGTCAGCAGGCCCGCGCCCAGGTAGTCGACGCTGGTGCGGGTGCGCGGCGCGGTCTCGCGGAAACTGCGCAGCAGCATCCATCCCGCCACCGCCGAGAGCGGCAGATTCACCAGGAAGATCCACCGCCAGCTGACGTACTCGGCGAAGACGCCGCCGAGCAGCGGGCCGAGCACCGCGGACATCGCCCAGACGCTGGCCAGATAGCCCTGCACCTTGGCCCGTTCGGACAGTGTGTAGAGGTCGCCAGCGATCACCATCGTCATCGGCTGGATCGCACCCGCGCCGATTCCCTGCACCGCGCGGAAGATGATCAGCAGCACCATATTTCCGGCCAGGCCGCACAGCAGCGACCCGAGAGCGAAGACCACGATGCCGAACAGGATCACCGGTTTACGCCCGACGGTGTCGGCCAGTTTGCCGTAGATCGGCACCGTGACGGCCTGGGCCAGCAGGTAGATCGAGAACAGCCAGGGGAATTGCGAGAAGCCGCCGAGACTGTCGGTGATGCTCAGGACCGCCGTGGCGATGATCGTCGAATCCAGCGCGACCAGTCCGGTCGACAACATCAGCGCCGCGAGGATCGGTCCCCGTTCCGATCGGAATCCGATGGCCGAATCCGCCGAATCCACTGTTCCGATCGCCACCGGCGGCCCCTCTCGCTCATTCATCCGACCATTCGGACGAACGTATCCGCGACGAGGCTATTCCCGCACCGAATTATCCGGTCACGGCACCCAGGTGATGCGGCCGCCCTGGAAGTCCTGCGCCTTGCCGCCCTGGTAGTCGTATTCGTCGCTGGTCGGATAGCCGTAGCGGCCGTTCTCCGCGCCCGCCCGGACCCAGTCGTCGCGCAGCGCGCCCCAGACGGCGTGGGCGCCGGTACTCGGCGAGGAGTAGATCGCGCCGCCGGTGAACAGGTTGTATCTGCCGTTGTTCTTGGCGGCGGCCTCGTCGGTCAGTGGGTATCCGAGCGGGCCGCTCTCCCAGCCGGTGGCCGCCCATTTGTCCCGGATCGGTCCGCCGACCTGGTGCGCGGCGGTGCCGAGCGACCAGTAGATCGATCCGCGTTCGAAGTGGTTGAAACGCCCGGAACCGGACGGTGTGACTTGCTCGGCGGTAACCGGGTATCCGAGCGTCCCGGTCTCGGTGCCGAGTTCGGTCCATTTGTCGCGGATCGCGCCGTTCACCGAATGCGCCCCGGTATCGGGCTGCCAGTAGATCGCGGCATTGCGCGCGAACGTCTGGAACTTCCCGCCGCGCGCCGCGTCGGTCTCGGGAGCGGTCGGATCGCCGAAGACCGCGGGTCCGCCCTGCTGGTCGTATTCCACCTCGATCGCGCCACCGACCTCGAAGGGGCCGATCGGCCGTGCGCCCGCCGTCGTCGCGGTCAGCATCAGACCCGCGGCCACGGCGGACAGTGCCAACGCGCCGCGGCGGCGCGACCCGGACGGAATGTGTGTGCGAAGTGGCCGTGCCATAGAACTCCCCTGGAGACGTGGAATCGGTAGCCGGGAGTTTGCGCCCGACATTCGGCAATGCTCACCCGAAGCTACCAGTCGCGGTGTCGGTGCCGGGCACGGCCCGTGCGGTCCCGCTTCGGGGCGACGGCAGGTCCGCCGCCCGCGACCTGCGCGTCCCCGCGCGGCGCGGGCGCGAACAGTCGCGGGTGAATCGGACCGATGATTCTTGCCGCGCGGTGTCTCGCTGGAGAAGGATATCCGCCGGAGGACCCGGCCGCCGGGTCTGTCGGGTGTGGTCGGCACGCGCGGCATTCCGCTCGGAAGCAGTCACGGACCGATGGAAAGCCAAGTAGTAGAACATATCCGAGAATCGGGCGATCTCGACGCCGGGTGGCGACGTGGATTCGTGCCGCGATCGAACGCGTCGACGTTCCCGAAGCCGGGCAGTCGAAGTGACCGTCGAATCTTGTTGACGCATCCGGCTTGCCGCCGGTTCGGTACTGATACCGTGGATGGCCGGTCGGGTTTCGGACGACTGGTGGGTACGCGCGCTCGATCGCTTCGATCTGTGAAACTGCCTGTTCCGTAGGCACTGTGGGTCGCTTCGGACGATCCGCCGCGTCCTGCCGCGGTTCCGGTGCGCGATCGGACCCCACGTCCGGGGTCACCGGGGTCGGCGGTGCGAGGGAAGGTCGAGCGGGACAGTTGAGGCAGACACCGACACTCGCCGCTGTCACCCGGGCGACATCCTGTATCACCTCTTGGAGCCATATCTTTTGAGCAACCCACGTTCAGCCGCGTTCACTCCCCGGGCCGTCGATTCGGGTCTGTGCCCGGTCCAGCACGGATCGCCGGTCGACACCGACGGACCCCGACTACCCCTGCACACGTCCGAATTCGCCGCGGACCCACACGCCGCCTATCGAGAAATGCGCAGACAGTACGGGTCGATGGCCCCGATCGAAGTCGCGCCGGGTGTTCCCGCGACCCTCGTACTCGGTTATCAGACCGCACTGCGGGTCCTCAACGATCCCGATCACTTCCCGGCCGATCCGCGCGGCTGGCAGGACAGCATCCCCGCCGATTCCCCGGTCAAGCCGATGATGGAATGGCATCCGAACGCGTTGCGCAACAGCGGCGCCGCGCACACGCGCTACCGGCAGGCCTACGTCGGCGCGATCGACGGGATCGACCTGCACGCGCTGCACGCCAAGATCGAGACGATCGCCGTTCCGCTGATCAACGCCTTCTGCACGACCGGGTCGGCGGATCTGGTGTCCCAGTACGCGTTTCCGCTCGTCTTCGAAGTGCTGAACCAGATGGTCGGCTGCTCGCCCGAACTGGGTCAGCGCGTGGCCACCGGTATGGCGATGCTCTTCGACACCGTCGAGGCGGCGCGCGGCATGGAGATGCTCAGCACGGCGCTGCTCGAGTTGATCGCGCTGCGGCGCGCCGAACCCGGCGACGACGTCACCTCCCGCCTGGCCCACCACCCGGCAGGTCTGGACGACACCGAGATGCTGAGTCAGCTGATCAGTTTCTACGGCGCGGGTATCGAACCCCAGCAGAATCTCATCGCCAACACGTTGCTGCTCATGGTCACCGATGAACGGTTCGGCGGCAATGTCCTCGGCGGCGCGCTCTCGACCCGTGACGCCCTGGACGAGGTGCTGTTCAACGACCCGCCGATGGCGAATTTCTGCACGACCTATCCGAGGCAGCCCATCCTCATCGACAACACCTGGCTGCCCGCCCATCAGCCGGTCGTCATCAGCCTGTCCGGCTGCAACAACGATCCAGCCATCCGCGGCGGTGACCGGACCGGCAATCGCGCGCACCTGGCCTGGAGCGCGGGCCCGCACGCCTGTCCGGCCAAATCCGTGGCCTACATGATCGTGCAGGACGCCATCGACCAATTGCTCGATGCCCTGCCCGAGTTGGACCTCGCCGTGCCCGCCGACCAGTTGGCGTGGCGCCCCGGCCCGTTCCACCGCGCGCTCGCCGCGCTGCCGGTCGTCTTCCCACCGTCTCCCCCGATGAATCCGTTGTAAGGAGTTCCTCCCCATGGAAAATCAACCGATCGTCCTGGATCCGACCGGCGCGGACATCCAGGGCGAGTCGAGCAGGATCCGGGCCGCGGGACCGGTCACGGCGGTGGGATTACCGGGCGGTGTGACCGCCTGGTCGGTGACCGACGCCGCGGTCCTGAAGAGTCTGCTCGCCGATTCCCGCGTGTCCAAGGACGCGCGTCAGCACTGGTCCGCGTTCATCAACGGTGAGATCACCGAGGCGTGGCCGCTGCACGCGTGGGTCGCCGTCGACAATATGTTCACCGCGTACGGCCCCGAGCACCGCAGGCTGCGCAGGTTGGTCTCACCCGCGTTCACCCACCGGCGTTCCACCGCGCTGCGCCCGAGGATCGAGGAGATCACCGCCGAACTGCTCGATCGGCTCGCGCAGGTCCCGAACGGTGAGCCCGTCGACCTGCGCCAGGCCTACGCCTACCCGGTGCCGATCCGGGTCATCACCGAGATGATGGGCGTGCCCGACCATCTCGGCCCCGGCATGCACACATGCGTCGACGGCTTCTTCGACATGTCCTTCGGCCCCGAAGAGGCGCTGGCCAACTACCTGGAGATGTACCGGCTCGTGAGCGAACTCGTCGCCTTCCGGCGCGAGACGCCCGGCGACGACGTCACCAGCGTCCTGATCGCCACCCGTGACGAGGACGACGGTTCGCGTCTGACCGAGAAGGAACTGGTGGACACCCTGATCCTGGTCATCAACGCCGGACACGAGACCACCGTGAACCTGCTCGACCAGGCCATCTTCGCCCTGCTGACCCACCCCGAGCAGTGCGCCGAGGTCGTCGAAGGCCGGGCCTCGTGGTCCGACGTGGTCGAGGAGACCCTGCGCTACGAGGCGCCGGTGGCCCACATCCCGCTGCGCTACGCCGTCGAGGATATCGAGGTCGAGGGAACCCTGATCCCCAAGGGCGAGCCCATCCTGGCGTCCTACGCCGCCGCGGGCCGCGACCCCGGCGTCTACGGCCCCACCGCCGCCGCCTTCGACATCCACCGCACCACCAAGGACCACCTGTCCTTCGGCCACGGCGCCCACCACTGCATCGGAGCCCCCCTCGCCCGCCTCGAGGCCGCCATCGCCCTCCCCGCCGTCTTCACCCGATTCC